>JAXHSZ010000008.1:0-6044 GCA_034190725.1 Thermodesulfobacteriota bacterium | reverse complement strand
CTACGTTAAGACCTTTTTTCGTCAAACGTTTTGTCATGGTTTCTACAAAGGGCTCTTCATCATCCACAAGCATTATATTTGTCGTTATCATGAGACAATCCTCCCTCTTTCATATAAAAAACATCATTTCATATATATTCTACCACATCTCTGTTTTCTTTCCCCTAAGAATGAATGGGAAGACGAATACAAAAGTTTGACCCTTTCCCTACCGCACTCCTCACACCTATTTTTCCACCCATTCTATCAATGATACCGTAACATATGGATAGCCCAAGACCGGTTCCTTTGCCGACGGATTTCGTTGTAAAGAACGGATCAAATATCTTCTGAATTTGAGACTCGGGGATCCCACACCCCGTGTCTTCCACATCAATGACTGTATGGCCGTTCTCCGAACGGGTACGTATGGTAATTGTACCCCCCTCCTTACCAATAGCATCAATGGCATTATTGATAAGATTGAGAAGAACCTGCTGAACCTCTGCAGGGGACGCAGTCATGGGGGGAAGAGCGGGATCAAGTTCGGTTTCAATCTTTACATTGCTGTATCTTGCAGTTCTCTGTGAAAGACTGACAACTTCTTCAACAAGCTCATTCAAATGGAGATTCGATAATTTTGAATCGGTCTTTCTCGCGAAGCTCAAGAGCTTATGAGTAATTTGCTTGCATCGTGTTCCCTGGGCTTTTATCTGCGTCAAAGCCCTTTTGAATTCATCGATATTCTCCGCATTGCCTAAGTCCTCATCTGCTAAAAGGTCTTCTATCCAACCGGCCTCTTCCACCATAATTGCTACAGGATTATTCACTTCATGTGCAATTCCCGCTGCCAGTTCACCGATTGACGCGAGCTTCCCAGCCTCGATCACTTGTTCGCTCATCTTTGCTCTTTCAAGATCTGCCGCTTCCATTCGTCCGACCAGGGCTCTTGTCAGCAGAAAGCTGATTCCTAATCCTGAAAGGAAGGTGATAACAGCTATGATGAGAACCAATCTCCTTACGTGATAGAGTGATGAGAAGGCATCTTTGGCATCCTGTAGACAGACGAGGGTCCATTCCCCATTCTTCAAGGAAGATATCGCATGGATAACCCGCTGACCGGCCTCTCTTTCCTTTTCAATGATCAAAACGCCGGTCTTGGAGGTCACCTGGTGTAAAAATGAATTAACATGAGGGAAATTTTCATCACTTCTGAATTTCGGTTTTGTTTGAAATTCTCCTTCCTTGTTCAGAATAAAGGCATGACCGGTTCTCCCGATAGTAATATTTTCCACCAATGTTGTGAATTTCTCAATATCTATTGTGGACCGAATGATCCAGACCTCTCCCTGAGGGTCTTTCTTTTTGATTGCAACAATAAAATGCGGCAATCCCCTTAGGCCCAGGAAGACATCACTGACAAAGAAATCCTGCTTCATTGCTCGCTTAAACCAATCGGCATCGGAATACTTTGCATCTTCCAATTTGAAAGGCCCTGCATAGGCTTGTTGATAACCATTGCTGTTCACAATTCCAAGATCGACAAAATCTCCATAGCGTTCCCGAAGTTCTTGAAGCCTTTCATCCAGGAAGACATCATTGAGCAAATTTTCTATGGGAAATGAGTCGGCAAGGATATGTATATCAGCCAGTTTTTCGTTTAAGAAAGTGTCAATATGTATCTTGTGTTTGTTTACAATGGCTTCCAGGTATGCCATCACATTGGCTTTCAATGATCTGCTGTAATAATAGAGAGTTACTCCACCAAGGGACAAAAGTGGGATAATAGATATACTCACCATGAGTATTACTATTATTCGAGAGAGCCATTGGTAATATTGACGTCCCTTGCCAAGCTCTTTTTTCATATTCTCCCAACACTCGTCAATTGAATTTCGGCAGCCTTCATTTTTTCAGGTTACACTTTTAAGGATGCATAACACAAGAAACAAATTCTTGGGTGATATAAAGTGCCTCTAATAATTTCGGTTTCAGGTGTCAGTGTTCAGGTTTCAGGGTTTTTGTTTCTTGCTTCTGTCACCCGAAACCTAGAGGAGTACGAATGTAAACTACTTTTATGTCAATATGAGGGATGCCTGAGTTTTTACCTAAAAAGTTCTTGTCACTGGGAATTGGCGTCAAGGACGGCTTTTGCTGCCTCAGTGATCCCCTCAGGAAACCCTATGACATTGTACATGACCATAAAGCCCAAAACCCATGTGATAGCCAGGCATATCATCCACAGGACAAATCCATATTTCACAAAGTCAAAGGGACTGATCATTCTCTCTCCTGTGTCAGGGTATACACCGAGTCCGTATACGATGGCATTGTTCGGAGTACCCACAATCAGGAAATGTGCAAAAGATGTTGCAAATGCGGTTGCCAGTCCCACGGCCCATGGCTCCCCAAGAGTACCTGTCATTATCCCCATTGGGATGACGATTGGACCCAGCAACGCGGTTGTTCCTGCGTCCGACATGAAATTCGTGATCAGACCTGAAAAGGAACTCATGCCGATCCAGAGGCCCAAACCACTCCCAATGCCCAAATTGGCCAGTACATCAAGAAAGATGTGAGCCAACCATACGGCAGCTCCTGACTCCTTCAATAGAGCCCCAAGGGTGAGAGCGCCGCAGTACATAAACCAAGCGTCCCAAGAGATTCCTGCCAGTATTTTTCTCCAGTCCGATATTCTGAAGACCACAGGGATCAGCAATGCCAATAGTGCAGGCCCCCCGAGACCCAGACCATGTCCACCGAATATCCATAATACAAGTATCAGGAGCATCATACCGAGTGCTACTTTTTCAGCATAGCTCATGGGTCCCATTCGTTGTGTCTCTTCTTTGATGGCCACAAGACCGGGTGTGAGATCCCTGGTACCTACTTTTCTGAAAATCAACATCATATAAACAGCCACAGCCAATCCCAATACGGGGGAGAGTGGAAGACCATACATCATCCATCTGCCGAAACTCATGGGTATATTATAGTCCGCCCAAAAGCCCATCATGATGACGTTCCGTCCACCTGCTGCAGGTGACCCCACACCACCCACATTGAGAGCAAAACAGAGAGCCAACAAGAGGAGTTTCGCAAGTTGCGGATCATGCTGAATCTTTCCGTCCCGACTGTTGGCAGCAATAGCCCCCATATAGACCGCAGCCATGACCGGAGCCATGAAAGCCGCCATAGCATGTGCTGAAATAAAGGCGCCGATAACGGACATTGAGACACAGAGGACAATAATTGGTATGGTGAATCCCTTTGTCCATCCCAATATCCATGTGGCAAGCCTTTTGTGAAGCCCGACTTCGATCACTGTAACTCCCATTGCCAAAACACCCAAGAGAAAGAGGGGAGCATCTCCGGCAAATGTCTTTCCAATCTCTTTCACGGGGAGTAAACCAAAAAAATAAGCAAAAATAGGCATTAAAATCCCCACAAGGCCTATTGGCAGGGCTTCCGTGGCGAAATAGATTATTGCCATGGGGATCATGGCCAGGGTTAGCTTTGTCTTCCATGCAGCCTCAGCCATATCGTGAGCCACATGCCAGT
The DNA here is from genome assembly GCA_034190725.1 of Thermodesulfobacteriota bacterium. Classification (GTDB taxonomy): domain Bacteria; phylum Desulfobacterota; class UBA8473; order UBA8473; family UBA8473; genus JAXHSZ01. The sequence continues at coordinate 2,504 of JAXHSZ010000008.1, read as the reverse complement.
CTATCATTCTCTGCCCGAATCCCTGTTTTTCAACCAATTCAACCATGCTTTGAGGTGTAGGCACAATAAATCCCACAATGAAAAAAATTGCAGCACCGACAATTATCCAAAGCAACTTATTTCCCAGGAGACCTTCTCCACCGCTATCATGTTCCATATGATGATCCATCTAAATGACCTCCCCCTATATTTTGCATTCCTTTATTCTTTCACAGATCAGTTTGAATACATCGACAAGTCGAAGAATACCAACGATATCTCCTGCTCTGGTTACCAGTAATGATTGATGATGCCCCACAACGAACATGTGCAGTGCCTCTCCCAGGGTAGCACCTTCCTCTATCTTCTCTCCTTCAGTGGGAATGTACATTGCACTGCTCACCTTTTTATGGGCAACCCTCTTACACATGTTGTCCAGATTATCCTGCCAGAGGCTGTGCTTCTCTATCATTGATTTTATAAACTCCGGACTGAATCCCGAAAGAGACATTTTACTGGTGTCACCAAAAGCGTCATATTTTGATTCCATACTCTTGATGAGATCTCTTTGACTCAACTTTCCTACTATTTTCTTTTTGTCGTCATAAACCAGTATGGCTCGATGCTTGTAATAGAATTTCTCGTGTTCCTGCTGGGCTTCCTCCAGTGCATGGATAGCGTCTAAAAGCGAGCTGTCTTGATGCACTGTCACGTATTCTTCCAAATGAACCATTATGTCCTTTATCTTTAATTCATCCATGGTTAGTCCTCCAAAATGTAACAACCAGAATACAAATGTGCTTTCACCAACACATTAAAACCCTTCAGGACTCAATCTCCTGATTTTGTGCAACTTGCATAGTGTTTTTCTCCGGAAAGTTGTTCACTGCAGAAGCCTGTATATAAGAATATGTATTTGACATTAAAATGAAAAAGTAGCCGGAGACTGGCTATGTCCTGTTTGGGCAGGTTGGCATGAAAAACTGTAGGACAAAGGCATGATATCTTCCGGATTGCTTGATACAGACCGATGCAAAATTTCAATAGCATTATATATTTCCTGCAAGGCTCTTTCTTTTGTCATTTAAAGTCACAGGAAAGTAAAGTACCATCTTCGATTCCGGAAGCTGTAACATATCCTGGAAATGCGTCTCCGCATTCCCAGGATATTCAATTATTCATTATGAGATGTCCGGCCTATGACTTCTCAGCTTCGCTCTTGTAAAAACCCATTAATATCTTAGCCACTTCAGGTCTCGAGAATTCAGGAGGTAAATCCTCTCCCGCAGCCAACATGGCTCTCACCTTTGTACCGGATAGCATAATGTAGTCTTCTTTACTGTGTGGGCAATCACGAATCATTACGATATCATTGCACTTTTTGCACCATACCGTATGATCTCCCTTGAAAATTTTAATATCCAGCGCGCCCTTGGGTATCTCATCAAAGATTTCCTGAGCGTCGAAACCGCCATAGTAGTCCCCTACCCCGGCGTGGTCACGGCCAACAATCAGAATTGTAGCACCCATGTTCTGACGGAAAATGGCATGGAGCACAGCTTCACGGGGACCTGCATACAGCATGTCAAAACCGTATCCTGCAATCTCCACGGAATTGGGCTCAAAGTACAATTCTACCATCTTGCGGATACAATTATCACGAACATCTGCAGGGATGTCCCCTGCCTTTAACTTTCCCAGAAGCATGTGGATGACGGCGCCGTCTGCATTGTATGCTTTCATGGCCATCTTCACCAATCCTTCATGTGCTCTGTGCATTGGATTTCTCGTCTGAAATGCCGCCACTTCTTTCCATCCTCTCTTCTCAATCACATCACGGAGCTGGACTGCTGTGCGAAAAGTTTCCGGAAAGTCGGTGTTAAAATATGAGTAGTTTAATACCTGAATCGGACCTGAAACCAGGATATTACCTGCAGAATTGAAGGCTGCAACTCCCGGATGCTCTGAATCCAATGTGCGGAAAACCTTCTCCGTCATCATCTTCATATCTTCTTGGCTGGCTTCTTCAATCGCTTCCACGTCCTGAATGGCCAAAATCGGATTCCCTTCAACATTGGGGTCACGAAGGGCGATACGTTTTGCACCTTTGATTGCAGATGCATCTTTGAGCATGTTTACAATAGGTGCGGGCCAGAGCAAGCCCGAGGTTGTTTGCATTTTTTCGGCAACACTCTTGGCATCGGCTAAATTCATATATCCCGTAATCGGATTGAAATAGCCGGAACCCAGCATCACCGCATTTCCTGCTGCTGCTGAAGATATCACGACTGACGGAAGACTCTCTGCCTCTTTTTCAAGGGCTTTCCTTTTCGCATCGTCAGCCACGTACAAAGGATTTAATGTGTCGGAACCAAAAGGTTTAATCATTTTACTCCTCCTTCTCTATATTACTAAATCGTTTATTAACAAATAAGATGTAAAATCTACCGAGTGTTCTCGGGTATTGTATCTTTGCCCGAATACCCAAGCTGATCCGGTGTAAAATCCTCTATTCAGTCATTTGC
>JAXHSZ010000079.1:0-30370 GCA_034190725.1 Thermodesulfobacteriota bacterium | reverse complement strand
CCGATCTTTACACTTCAAAGTCACCAAGGGGGTATTTATCCCCCGTCCAGAAACTGAGATATTAGTAGAAGAGGCACTGAGGACATTTCTGTGTGCAGAACATCGGGATAACACAATCAATATCCTGGATCTTGCCACGGGAAGCGGGATTGTAGCTATTATTTTGGCTAAAGAACTTCTAAACGCATCAATCATAGCAACAGATATTTCCGATGTTGCTTTAAAGATTGCAAAAGAGAATGCACGAGTTCATGAAGTGGAAAAATGTATTACATTCTTGAAGGGAGATCTTTTTTACCCTATCAAAGGAGATTCAGAGCACTTCAATCTTGTGATATCGAATCCCCCTTATATTCCCACTGGCGACTTCCCTGACCTTCAAGCGGAGGTCAGGGATTTTGAACCGAGAATAGCCCTGGATGGAGGCAAGGAAGGTCTCAGTTTTTATCGGCGGATTCTCTCTGGAGTAACTCAGTTTCTGTTGAAAAATAGTTGGTTGATGGTAGAGGTTGGCGATTGTCAAGCCCACAAGGTTGCTGAGATTATAGAAGCTACCGGAAAGTTTCATTCGCCTCTAATACTCAAAGATCTTTCTGGAATTGAAAGGGTAATAAAAGCTCAAAGGAATGGATAAGGATTATATTGGAAAGCATAATTATAAATGGCGGAAAGAGATTAAGGGGTGAGGTTGCGATGAGTGGCGCCAAGAATTCTGCGCTGCCTATCCTTGTAACTTCTATCCTTACAGACGGTTGGAACACCTTCTCAAATGTTCCAAACCTGCGGGATGTCAACACAATAAAAAAACTCCTTATTGGACTCGGGGCGAAGATTGAAGAAGGTGACTCTTTACGGATTAATGCAAGTTCTTTGAAGAGCCATGAGGCCCCCTATGATCTTGTCAAAACAATGCGTGCATCTGTACTCGTACTTGGCCCTTTGCTTGCAAGGCTGAAGAGGACAAGGGTCTCTTTACCTGGGGGTTGTGCTATCGGTGCAAGACCCATCAATCTTCATCTTGATGGACTGGCTGCAATGGGAGCGAAGATAAAGCTTCAACATGGTTATGTAGAAGCAGAGGCAAAGAGACTCAAAGGAGCGAAAATCTTTTTCGATATTCCCACGGTTACAGGGACAGAAAATATAATGATGGCTGCAACCCTGGCTGACGGAGTAACAATCCTGGAAAATGCCGCTCGAGAACCTGAAGTAAAAGAATTGGCCAGTGTCCTGAAGAATATGGGAGCAAAAATAACAGGGGAAGGCACAGAAGTTATTACCATTGAGGGGGTAAATGAATTGAAACCCGTGACACACAGAATTTCCCCGGATCGAATCGAAGCAGGAACCTTTATGATTGCAGCCGGTATTACGGCAGGAGACATCAGAATAATAAACTGTGATATAAATCATATGGATTCTCTCATCAGCAAACTTGTGGAAGCAGGATTAGAGGTCATTGTGGAGGATGATGGAGTGCGGGTTATTGGTGGTGAACCGATACGAAGTGTTGATATAAAGACATCGCCATATCCCGGTTTTCCAACAGATATGCAGGCCCAAATGATGGCATTGATGTGTCTTGCCGACAAGACAAGTGTGATTTCTGAAACGGTCTTCGAAAACAGATTCATGCATGTCAGTGAGTTGAGAAGAATGGGGGCGGATGTCAAGACGGAAGGACATAGCGCTATAGTCAAGGGAGTCTCTCACCTGAGTGGCGCTCCTGTAATGGCCACTGATCTCAGGGCCAGCGCCTCTCTCATATTGGCTGGTCTTGCTGCAGAAGGACAGACAGAAATATCAAGAGTCTACCATATAGACAGAGGATATGAGCAAATAGTAAAAAAACTGTCAAGCCTTGGGGCGGACATACGACGTGTTAAGGACGTGTGAATGTCGGATATTGAGTCCATTGAGTAAGGACGGGTTTCAAACCTCTCTTCATGTTGTTGACCTGTACTTTTTTTATGTATCTGGTGCCTATCTAGTGTCTGAACGAAAACCAGATAGTTTTTCCAAGTTCAAGGAAGATGAAGATTTTAACCGCAGGAATACATTGAGTATTTTGAGGATTAAAATCTGAGTCTGACGCAGAAATTGGGGAAAATAGCAATTTTCGTTCAGGCACTATCTATGAATGGCTCTTTTTTGTAATGCTGTGTCAGACTCAAATGTAAGGGCACATTACAATATGCTCCTTCTCACTTAATGTATTCATGCGGTGAAAATCTATGTCTTCCTTAACCTTTTTAAAAGTGTCTCATTTCAGGATGTATTTAAATAAAAGGATCTGCAATGGCAAAAATACTCATAGTTGATGATGAACCGAGTATGCTTGAGTTTCTGGAGATCATGCTGAAGAAGGAGGGGTACAATGTAACCTGTTCCACCAGCGGCAAGGAGGCAATAGATCTCTGTAAGAAGAACTTGTACGATATGGTAATCACAGATATAAAGATGCCAAAGGTGAGCGGACTGGATGTCCTCCATCATGTCAAAGAGCTTTCTCCTGAGACAATTGTCATATTGATTACTGCCTATGCTACGATGGAAACCGCTGTCCAAGCTATGAAGGAAGGAGCATATGACTATATTTCCAAGCCATTCAAAGTTGCTGAAATAAAGATGATCATTAAGAATGCCTTGGAAAAGAAGAAACAGAGAAAGGAAAGCACCCTTTTAGATACAAAGGAAAGTGACAGATATCGATTTGGAGATGTTCATCTCATTGGAAAGAGCAAAGAGATGATGAAGGTCTATGATCTTATCCAAAAGGTATCCCAGACCAAGTCGACTGTGTTGATTTACGGAGAAAGTGGAACAGGGAAAGAATTAGTGGCCAGATCAATTCACAATAATAGTCCTCGAAACAACTTTCCCCTGGTAACCATCAACTGCGGTGGTATCCCCGAGACTCTACTTGAGAGCGAACTCTTTGGTCATAAAAAGGGTTCTTTTACCGGTGCTTCCCACGACAAGGCAGGACTGTTTGACGCAGCCGACAGGGGGACAATATTTCTGGATGAGGTGGGGGATCTTCCTTTACCGACACAAGTGAAGTTACTGAGGGTAATTCAGGAGAAGACCTTTAAGCCCATTGGCGGTACAGAAGAGAAGATGGTGGATGTGAGAATAATTTCAGCCACAAACAAAGATCTGGAAGAGATGGTTATTCAGAGAGAGTTTAGAGAAGACCTGTACTATCGTCTGAATGTTATCCAGATCAGAATACCGCCTTTGCGAGAGAGACGAGATGATATAGAAATCTTGGCCAATTATTTCTTAGAAGAGTACTCCAAGGAACTGGAGAAGGATATTAAGGAGATCTCATCTTATGCCATGGAAGCTCTTCTTCAATACAACTTTCCAGGAAACGTGAGGGAGCTTGAAACAATCATAGAAAGAAGTGTTGCCTTGGAGACTTCAAACATAGTTTTACCTGAGAGTTTGACCCTCGCCTCATATAAGGAAGGTCGTAATAAATCGAACAGAAGGATGCATATGGAAATCCCTCCGGATGGGTTAGACCTTGAAGAGATGATGGGGGATATGGAGAAGGACATACTTCTCAAAGCCCTGAAAAGGACCCACGGGTCAAAAAAGAAGGCTGCAGATCTGCTGAGAATCAGTTTCAGGTCTATGCGCTATAAATTAGAGAAGTATGGAATAAGAGATGTGGAGTAATATCTTTAGTAAAATCTTTCATACACAAGGAAAATCAGTAGGAGAAGACATTAGAGAGGAATTTATCAAAAGACTCCATTGGTTGATGTTTTATAGGGTGATTGTGATTACCCTTCTTTTGGGGACGACGATAATCGTCCAACTCAGACAAACCCCCTCGTATTTCACCCCCTCCCTTATCCATTTATACATTCTCATCTTTACCGTCTATTTTCTCACCTTTGTTTACATCCTCATAATAAACAAACTCAAAGACCTTGTATTATTTACCTCTCTCCAAATCATGTTAGACATTCTCCTTATCACATTTCTCATCTATTCGACCGGTGGGAGAGAGAGCGTCTTTACGTTCATGTATATCCTGTCTATCATTACTGCAAGCATTCTTTTATACAAAAAAGGGGGAGTTATTGCAGCTTCTGTGTGCAGCATCTTGTATGGGGGGCTTTTGGATCTTGAATACTATGGAGTCATCCATCCTGTATACAGCAAATCCCTTGAAAGCAAGGATTACCAGAGTGCTGATCTCATTTACTCTATCCTGGTGAATATTATTGCATTCTATTTGGTTGCATTCTTGAGCAGTCTGCTTTCTGAACAGACCAGGAAATCCAGAAAGGAACTTAAGGAAAAACAGTTTGACCTCGATCGACTCGAGACGTTGAATAGAAACATTGTACAAAGTATAAGCAGCGGTCTGTTGACCATTGATTTAGATGGGAACGTGGTTTTCTTCAATAAGGCAGCCGAAGAGATTACAGGGTACAGTCTGTCCCAGGTGTATCTCTCAAAAGCAGAGGAGATATTTCCCTTCTTGAAAGAGAGAAAGGGGATTTTTAGACGCCCTTCAGACCGGGATCACCCTCCCTTTCGCTTTGAGAGTGGCTTCAAAAAAGAGAATGGAGATACTTTATATCTGGGTTTCTCCACGTCTCCCTTGAGGGATTCTGAAGGAAATGAGTTGGGAAATATCGTTATATTTCAGGATTTAACCAGGTTCAAGGAAATGGAAAAACATATCAAGATGGTCGATAGATTGGCAGCTGTTGGGAGACTGGCAGCAGGGATGGCCCATGAGATGAGAAACCCATTGGCCTCCTTGAGTGGTTCTATTCAGGTGCTGAAAGATGGACTGGAACTTGATGAACGAGATGAACGTCTCATGGATATTGCCATGAGGGAGACGGAAAGGTTAAACTCGTTGATTACAGACTTCATGCTTTTTGCTCAACCCGGTTTGGCAAATAAGGAAATCGTTCATATTGATCGAATCATCGGTGACACCCTGGATGAACTCATATGCAGGCCTGAGTGGAGCAAGAAAATAAAAACCATGCAAAATATATCGAAAAATGTTCAGATAGAGGTTGATCCCAGACAGCTAAGACAGGCTTTATGGAACCTCTTTGTCAATGCAATTCAGGCGATGCCTCAAGGTGGTGAGTTAAAAATAGATGTGGAAGAAGCCGCCCATGAGTTGGACAGTCGAGATCAGGCAAAGGATTGTATAAAGATCGGCGTGAGTGATACGGGACTTGGAATACCGAAAGATCACTTGGATAAAATTTTTGATCCCTTCTTCACCACTAAAGATGAGGGTGCGGGGATGGGGTTGGCAATAACGTACAGAATTATAGAGAGTTGCCAGGGCAAAATAGTAGTGAACAGCGAAGTGGGGCAAGGAACCAGCTTTTCCATTTTTCTTCCGGTGGTTCCTGAGGAGAACCGGTTTCACAATGGTGATTACTCCTGATTGTTTATAATTTTATCTTGACAAAAGATCTTTTTCGCATCTCTTTCAGCTTTTCTATAAGTTCCTTTTCCACCTTCTGTGAATAGACGATACTTTGTATCTCACCCTTGACCTCTTCAAAGGGTTTGATACCTTCTTCTTTCCGATCCATAAGTTTAATGATATGATACCCAAGACTGCTTTTAATTACATCGCTTACCTCTCCTACTTCCAGGTCAAAGACGATCTTTTCTAAAAAAGGTGTTATTTCTCCTCTTTTGAACCATCCCATAACACCACCCGAATCGGCTGAAGATTCATGAGAGTATTCTTTTGCCAACTTTCCGAAGTCCTCACCATTATTAATCTTTATCAAGAGTTCCACAGCATCCTCATAGACTCCTTTTATCCTTGCATCATCTGCATCTGAAGGGAAAGAGAGAAGGATGTGTTGAACCTTTACTTCCTTTACGTCCTGAAAAGAGTCCGTATTTTCCGTATAATATTTCTTGAGTTCATCCTCATTCAAGGTAATCTTGGCCTTGATTTCATGGTTTATGAATCTTGCCTTTTCCATTTCTCGCTTCATCTGATCTTTATACCTATCAAGGCTAATCCCTTTTGTCTTTAATCTGTCAATGAAATACTGCTTCGACATGGAGTTCTCCTTGAGAATTTTCTCCACTGTATCGTCTAAATCCCTTTGAGACACCATGATTCCAAGCCTCTTTATCTCATATTCTATCAGCTTTTCGTCGATAATCCGATTGAGAATCTCCCTTTTGATTTGGTCAAGTGCTCCGTGTCCACCTTTCATTTGTACTACATCTATCGTTTTTTTTAAAAACGAATTTACCGCATCATCCAATTCCGTGAGAGTAATGATCTCCTCATTGACAATGGCCACTATCCTGTCAACTGTCTTGCAAGGGGCCTGAGAAATCATTAGAAAAATTACTCCTGAAATAATTACGAACAGGAAAGGAACCCATTTAATAAAGCACTTATTATTGTAAAGGATATTTCTCATCCCCTTGTTCCTCCAGCAGTTGATAGTTTATTCGAGTCTTGATTGTGCCCTTTATCTTCTCTAGCCAAACAAGGTATTCTTCCTCAGCTTTTTTTTGTCTCAGACTTTCTTTTATTTTGTCATACACTTCGTGGAGAAAGACTTTCCTGGCTTTTCTCTTCCCTTCAACCCTAAAGATGTGAAATCCGTATGGACTCTTCACAACTTTACTCAAAACCCCTTTTGGCAGAGAAAAGATCACTTTGTCAAATTCCTGTGGAACCTGAGCATGGGTGAGGTACCCTAAGTCCCCGCCCTTTTCTCCATCAGGGCTGAGAGATCTTTCCATGGCTAATTTCTTGAAGTCTTCTCCCTCCTGTAAACTCTGCAATATCTCACGGGCTTCTCTTTCCGTAGCAACCACTATTTGACGTGCCCTGACCTGTTGAGGAATGAGAAAATCGTCTGGATGAGTTTCATAGTATTCTGCCACCTCTTCATCCTCAATGGATATATGAGAAATGATCACATCATTAATGAGTTTTTCGGTCAATATCTTCATCCTTATTTTTTCCTGCCAATCTTCGTAGCTTACATATTCACTGATGAGGGTTTCCTGAAAACTGTTCCCTGGATAGTCCTTCTTTATAGAGGATACTTCAGCTTCCAACTCATCCTCAGAAACGTGTATACCGAGTCTTTCAGCCTCGATGAGAATAATCTTCCTCTCTATGAGTCTGTTGAGGAAACTCATCTTCAATTCTTTCAACGAATCTTTGTCCTTTATATCAAAACTGAGATACTCCTGCTGAACTGTATCGAATTCCCTGTTGAATTCGCCTACGGTTATAATGTGCCCCCCTATCTTTGCAAGTATCTGTTTCTCAATCTTTTCCTCTCCATCACATGAGATACATATGAAAAGGAGAGGGAAGTAAACTGAAAAAGATAGAAGATATCGTATAAAAAAAGTTTTCTTGAAAATTATTGAATTCTTCAGATTCATTCGTGCCTTAATAATGAAAATAAGAGTGCCAATGTCTCTGAACCAATGGCCATGAATACTTGTTTAACATCATGTACTTTTTATTTCAAGATGTTTTTCACTTCACTCAGGATGCTTCTCCAGTGAGTGTCATGAAAGTCTATACTGAGTTTCAGATCAGGGGAGAATCGAAATCTGTGCGGATCGTTTGTGACAAGCTCAAGAATCTTATCGAGAGATGCTTCCCCTTGAGAGTCAAATGACAAGATGATCTTATTCCTATTGTAATCGATAGATGTAATGGAAAATCGTTTGAGGAAGTTTTTGGCAACCACTGTTTCCAGAAGATTATCCATAAAAACCGGAATATTCCCATATCTATCGTTGAGTTCCTGCCTTACGTCTTGGACTTCTTCATCAGTGCGTATTGATGCAAGCCTTTTGTACACCAACAGTCTTTGGTTCGTATCTTTAATATAGTCTTCAGGAATATAAGCGGGTATTTTCAGGTTGATCTCCGGGATGATTTCTTCTTCAATGTCTTCTCCTTGTAATTCCTTAATGGTCTTCTCCAACATATTGACGTACATGTCATAACCCACAGTAGCAATGTGTCCAGACTGAGAAGTCCCGAGGATGTTTCCTGCTCCTCTGATTTCCAGGTCATGAGCTGCCAGCCGGAATCCTGAACCCAATTCTGTGAGCTCCGAAAGTGCCTGAAGTCGTTTCACTGCGTCCTTCGATATGAGATGCCTCCCTGGTACGAGTAAATAAGCATAGGCTTGTTCCTTTGCTCTCCCCACCCTTCCTCGTAGTTGGTGCATCTGAGCCAGACCCAACCTCTCTGCACGATTGATGATAATCGTATTTGCACATGGAAAATCCAGACCTGATTCAATAATAGTAGTGCATAAAAGAAGATCGGTCTCTTTTTTCATAAAGGACAATATAACTTTTTCCAACTCCTTTTCAGTCATCTGACCATGTGCTATGCCGATCCTTGCCTCTGGAGTTAATCTCTTCAGGTATCTTGCCATTGCAGGTATGCTCCTCACCCTATTATGGACAAAGAAGATCTGGCCCTCCCTCTCGATTTCTTTGAGTATGGCTCTTCTTATGATACTGTCATCGAATTGCGTAATGTATGTTTTGATGGCAAGTCGATCTTCGGGTGGTGTGTTGATTACACTCAAATCTCTGAGTCCTGTCATAGACAAGTAAAGAGTCCGGGGAATTGGTGTGGCGGTCATTGTAATCACGTCGACTGTTTTCCTGAACTGTTTCAATTTCTCCTTATGGGTGACACCGAATCGGTGCTCTTCGTCGATGACTAATAATCCCAAATCTCTAAAAGCTACATCCTTTTGGAGTAAACGATGGGTACCTACAACAATATCGATCTCTCCATCCTTGAGTTTACCGAGTATAGTCTTCTGTTCCTCATTGGTTTTGAACCGACTCAACATATCTATAAAGACAGGATATGGTTTGAATCTCTCGAGCAAGGTCTGGTAATGTTGGTAAGCCAGTACGGTTGTGGGAACTAAAATGGCCACTTGCTTTCCGTCCATCACTGCTTTAAAAGACGCTCTGATTGCCACTTCCGTCTTCCCAAAACCCACATCGCCGCAGACCAGTCTGTCCATAGGCCTTTCGTCTTGCATATCCCTTAAAGTGCTTTCAATGGCGTCCATCTGATCGGAGGTTTCTTCATACTGAAATGTAGCTTCAAACTCCCTGTAGTAGTGATCCTTCTCTGAGAAAGAAAAACCCTTTTGTACATTTCTCACAGCATATAACTTCAGGAGTTCTTCTGCCATCTCTTTGATCGATTCTTTTACCTTTCTCTTTTTACTTTCCCAAGACTGCCCTCCTAATTTGTCTAATTTGGGAGAGTGGTCCTTCATTCCCAAATATTTTTGAAGCAGATGTAATCTTGTAACAGGAAGGTAAAGCTTATCTCCATCCAGATACTCTAAGAAAAGATAGTCATTTTCTATCTCGTCAATTTTGAGTTTTTGCAGTCCACGGTAGAGACCCACACCATGGTCTATGTGGACGATATAGTCATTCTTTTTGAGATCAAGAAAAGTTGATATCCCATAATTTTCCTTGAGTCTCGTTTGATGCTTTCGTCTCTTTCTTTTGCCAAATATCTCTTCTTCGGTGATAAGGATAAACTTTACATGTGGCCAGCGAAATCCGGAGAGAAGTTCACCGACTTGTAATTGTATCATAGGGATCGATCCGAGTATCTGGTTCTCTTCTTTCTTCCACTGAAGATGGGTGGATGATTTTATCCCCACAGGGAGCTTATAATCATCAAAGAGTTGGAGAAGTCTTTCAGCCTGAGTATTTGTGTGACATATAAGAACGAGTATAAAACCATCGTCCAGCCACATTTTGGCCTTCTCCACAAAATCACTTAAAATTCCCTCTCGGGACTTCAAAGGCATTGAATCCTTTCGGACATCATCATTTCCTTCGGTATGAAAATTTATATGAGTTTCAAAAGGCTGCTCAAGAACAGACTTCTCCAGATATACTGTCTGAAATTCGTCTCTCTTTGAGTTCACCTCATCGGCTGTGAGGTACATCTCTTCAATCCGATGCAAACTTCCTTTCTTACCTCTGGCTTTTCTATAACTTTCTTTTATTTCATTTTCATAGTTGTGTGCTTCACTCTCCGTCTCCAATTTCTCATCTACAAGTATAATGGCGTCTTTTGGAAGATAATCAAAAAAGGTGTCGAGTTGAGCGTAAAAAAACGGTAAAAACAGATCAATTCCTGAAAACATTGGGAAGTTTTTTATTTCATCAATGATCTCATCCCTGATGCTTCTTGGTGTATTTTTTTCATCAGCTCTGTTAATGATCTTTTTAATGGCATAATCTGTAGTTTCTCTGTTGTGGATTACTTCTGTGACGGGCAGGAGAACAACTTCGGTGAGGGCATGTAATGAACGTTGAGAGGTTCTGTCAAACTCTCTTATTGATTCTATCTCATCACCAAAAAACTCGACTCTTATGGGATTAGCAAAGAGAGGGGGGAAAAAATCGAGTACCCCTCCCCGAATACTGAAATCTCCTTTCTCTTCAACAATGCTTGTATGGGTATACCCCCCTTCAACCATCTTCCTTATCAATCTATCTCGATCAACCTGAAGCCCTACAGATATGTTCTCTGATGCATTTTCAAGCATTTCCCTGGGCATTACCTTTTGCATCAGTGCTGAAGGTGTGGATACAACCACGAGAATAAAACCATTGAGAAGAGAATATAAAACTCTCCGCCTGGCAAAATGGACATCTAAGGAATGTAAAAATGTGTCGAATGGTAATGTGTCTCGGGAAGGATATACAAGGCATTCAGGGTGTTCATTCGATCTGTTTGAATCATTCTCAAAGAAGAACTGCAAATTGTTGTGGAATGTTTGGGTGTCTGTCATTGAGGATGTGATTATGACAAGGGTTCTTTGTAGCTTCTCTCTCAAAAGATAAGTAAGAAATGCCTTGGAGGATCCCTTTAACCCCGTTGACCATATCCTCTCTTCTTTGTTATGTATTTCTTGCAATAAGGTTGATACGGAGGGCTCTTCAAAGAAGACATTACCGTCAATCAAGCTTTCTTGTCTTATCAAAGTTGAACCCCCTCAAAAAAACTACTCCCAAACCCTATCACCTCATTGATCTTTCCTTTTGAAAAAAGGGAATCATTCACAGGTCTCATTCATGATGTTCTGGTGTGAGGGAAATTTCTCATGCTGAAGCATCAAATCCTGGTTTCAGTTGACAGGAAAAAAACACAATGAAATGCCCTCTTCACTCAATGTATATAGCTTTTTTGGAAACCAAGTCTTTTTACATTCACAGAGTTCTTCAATGCAACTCCATTCTTTCTCGAACCTGAAATCAGATACCTGAATCTTGTGAACCCTGAGTTTATGAACAGTTACAAAAAGGGAATGTTGTTCGCTACATATCTCCACATGAGCTTGGTTGAAAAAATGAGAGTCTCGGAGAATAAAGTCTGTATAAGGATGAGAAATAACAGAAAAACTATGCTCTGAAGAGTACTACGATACGAAAAAACGAGGTCACTGATCTCGCGGCACGGCAAGCATCCTGTCAAGTGCTCTTTTTGCAGGAATTCTTGTTTCTTCCGGAACCTCAACCACGTTTCTCATTTCTATTAATGCCTCTAATGTATTCTCAAGTGTGGTCAATTTCATGTTTGGACAAATCAAGTTCTTGGAGGCAAGGATGAACCGCTTGTCTGGATTCTCCTTTCTCAATCGATAGAGTATCCCCATCTCAGTGCCTATGATGAAGTCTTTGTTTTTTGTCTTCCTGGCATATAAATACATACCCGAAGTGCTACAAATATGGTCTGCCAATTCAAGTACATCCGGTCTGCATTCAGGGTGCGCCACAAAGAGGGCGTCTGGATACCTCTTCTTCATATCAAGCACCTCTTCTCCCTTCAAACGATCGTGAGTGGCACAATATCCTTCCCACCATTGAACCGTTTTATTGGTGAACTTCGATGTGTAGAGTGCAAGGTTCTTGTCGGGAGTCATCAATACAGTATCACTTTCCACGGAGTTCACCACATGAATAGCATTGGCGGAAGTACAGCAGATGTCACTTTCAGCCTTTACATCAGCAGATGAATTGACATAAGTCACAACTGTGGCTTCAGGGTTTTCTCTCTTTTTCTCTGCAAGAATATCTGCTGAAATCATGTCAGCCATTGGACATCCTGCATCGAGTCTCGGCATGATCACGGTCTTATCTGGAGCAAGTATAGAAGCGCTTTCAGCCATAAAATGGACTCCACAGAAGACAATAACTGTACAGTCGGTTCTGGAAGCTTCAATACTTAACGCGAGAGAATCTCCTGTAATATCGGCGATTTCCTGGATTTCATCCCTCTGATAATTATGAGCCAGTAGGATTGCGTCCTTTTCCCTCAACAGTCGCTTTATTTCTTTTTTCAACTCGATCTTTTCCAATTTCATCTCCCTGTCCCAGGTGGCATCCTTCCCGATTCAACTTGGTACTCCAGTAGTTCTAAAATCAGTACTTTTTCAGAATTGAGGGTATGGACTCAACACGTTTTTCGGCATTGACATTGTATGCTCTATTTTTATACAGCACCATTTTATGTGGTAAAAACTATCTTAAATAAGTGGTTTTGTCAATTTAAAAACCATATGGCAATGGTTCCGTCACTTCTCAGTAACACCCGTGGTATATGCCGCAACAAAGCATGAATATACGAGCCATCAGATATCATTCTTTGTAAAGGGGGAAAGAGGAGCAACATCTGTGTACACCCCCCTCTTCAGCCCAATGCTGTTGAATGAAGAGGCTTATTCTCTTTAACTGGTAACAGCTTGATTTTTCGTGAAGAGTCGCGTCGGTTTATTTTTTTATCCATATTCAGCAAGCTGCATCCTCTCGTGACAGAGAGAATTGCGCAATTGAGGTTGAACAATTACACAAAAACAATTTGAGAGAAATTAGTACTTGATTTTCCTGTCTATTTGTTCTAGTATGAGAAAAATAGCTTCCCAGGAAGCCCAGGAGTTTTAATTTTTTGAGGCCCTCGGGACTTTCGATGATCCTTAGGGCTTTCTCTTTAATAAATTATATTGATTTATCCTTTTGAGAAGTTGAGAGTTTTGTTACGGAAGGGGAATTTTAATGTCCATCACTGTAGAGGTCAGGGGAGATATCGAGAAGGCCATCAAGGTACTCAAGAAAAAGATGCAGACAGAAGGTATACAAAAGGAATTGAAACACAGAAGGTACTACGAGAAACCCAGTGTACGAAGAAAACGGAAAAGACTTGAGGCCAATCGAAGAAGAAACAAATCAAGAAAACGGTTTTCCTAGAAGGCATACGGAATCAATAGAAGAAATAAGAAAGATGTTCATGTTCGAAATCCCGTATTGATTCCTCATTTGGGAAGATTGGAATAGGAGTTATTTTTATATGTCTTCTATCAAACGTATCAAAAAATGAGAACAAATATTTATTTTCCTTGGTTTTCAGCATCCGATGAAGAAACCAATTGCAAGCAAAACCGGTGTCATAATATTTATCAAGACATTCCTTCCCATGTAGGGTATCAACCGCAGTATATCATCGGCATACCGCATTACTCCTCTCACCGTAGGGACTGCAAGGAAAATTGAGGCTAAGGCCAAAAGACCTCCCAAAGGAAAGACCCCCAATAAATAACCCAGTATAATAGAGACATACGCACCTGCAAGGAATAATGTGTAGATCCTTGCGCTTGACCTTCTCCCAATAACTATGGGCAAATGCCTTCGTCCAATCCCTCCGTCAGCCTCCACATCAGGAAACTGGTTGAGAAGTAAGAGATCGCTCACAAGAAAAAAAGGGACAAGGGATGCAATAAAAGATTTTAATGAGTATGATCCTGAAAGAATGAAGTCTGTCCCCATTACCATCAATATTCCAAATCCTAATCCAGGAGCAATCAAACAGAGTATAGGATTCTTTGTAAGCCACCTTGTATAGGTGATCACCACAATAAGACCAACAATTCCCAGGGGAAAAATCAGAGGACCCCTCACATACAAGAAATAAAGGCCCACAAGAGACGTGATCACAATTGAAATGAGACCGGTAATAAAAGCTGAGTGAGCCTTTTCAGGATTCTTTGGAAGTGTTCCGCTGCCGCCGCTGAAGGGGGTTGGCTCTGTGGTAAAGTCAAGACCACTCTTAAAGTCATCATATTCATTGATAGCATTTACACCTATATGCGCTGAGACAGCTCCTATAAGAGCCAACAGAAAATAAGAGAAACTAAACTCACTTCCCGATGATATTGCAGTGGCTGTACCAAGGACGACACATGCAGGGGTTAATACGAGAAAGGGTAAGCGCATGGGGCCGAATATCACTGTAGTATTTTTTCTATCGGTCACAAAAAATCTCCCTTTTAAATAAAGAGTAGCCTATTATTGGTTTCATTATGTATGGCTGACTCAAGGGTCCGAAAATTCACTCAACCGATTGTTAGCACGCTGAATAACTGCAAGAAGTCCGTTTGCCTGATGTTCTTTGAAGTGCTTTGGAAGACCTGTAATCTGTAACAAGTCTTCGATGCTCTGAGGATTGGTTCTGGCCAGTCGAAGCATGGATTCATTGGTCATTATCCGGAATGGAGAACGGTTTTGATTTCTTGCCACGCGATCACGAAAGCGGCAAAGTGCCTTCAGAACATGTTTCCCCTTGCAATCCAATTCTTTTGCCCCTTTGATCTTTAAATAGGCGTTAGGATCTGGTTTCTTGGGCTCGAATGTCACCCCTTCCAGTTGATTAAAGCCTTCTATTGCTTTGTCTTGAAGTCCTTCCCGGAAGAGATGCTCTTCAAGGCGATGGCGCAGAGGGATAAGGTGGTGGGTGTCTAGACGAGCGTACTCCAGTTGATCTTCTCTTAAAGGGCGAATCGCCCAATTACAACGCTGGTATTTGGATTTCTTGGGGTGTTCCACCTGAAACTCTTTTTGCAGTACATAAGCCAAACCGCAACGTCTGTGTCCCAGAAGAGACCAGGCAAACGCAGTATCGAAAAGGTTTCTCAGACGATAACCATAGTCTCGCTGAAAGGCTAATATATCATTACTCGAAGCGTGGAGTATCTTTTTGATGTTTGGATTTTCCAATACTTCCTGAAGGGGGGTGAGGTCATTGATAACCAATGGATCAATAATAATATCGCATGTGGATGTAGACACCTGAATAAGACAAAGTTTTTCAAAGTAACTGTGGAATCCGTCAGATTCTGTATCAACGCCTATTTGGCTTTGCCATTTTAACGCATCACTGATTCTGCATAATTCATCATACGATTCGATCAACTCGAAACTGTCCATACTCTATTCAGATCCGCCTTAGTCAATACAATATCCCGTCTTTACGACCACTTACAGCACAACATGAGAGTAACCAGAGAACCTTTACTTTTTTAACGATATTGTCATATGCTATTTTTTTTCTTTTTATATTAACATATTAAGCGTATAGAAGCAAAGAATATTCATAATTGTTCATGGTTTTTATTTTCCATTCATCAAGTCTAAACACTACACCTTTCACACGAAAAGCTCCATCAAGTAACCCTATGCCTGCGTAGGAGAAGTCAGAATCCAGGATTCAGAATAGCTTACCATCTTCTGCCATTGTATCCACAACAGACCAAAATCGCAAAACACCTATAGTAAAGGTCCTTTTCCGTGTTCATATTTGGCAATTGATTCATACTTTAAATAGTGTGCATCCATGAATGGCTATTTTCGCAATCTCTGCGTCAGACTCAGATGTAAGGGCACGCAGCAACGTGCCCCTACAAACCCAATGTATTCCTGTGGTTAAAATCTCCGTCTTCCTTGACCTTGCAGAAAATATCTCAATTCCGGATGGACACTAAATATGAGTGGTTTTTCTGCTTTCAATGAAGAGAATGAATGCATATTCATTTTTGTGCTTGACGATTGAATAATCTCTGTGGTAATAAGGATGTAACTTTGTATACAGCATATTTGCACAAAAGTGCCATCCTTCGGGAAATTCTCCTTTACTGCTGAATAAGAGAGAGTAAGGTTATGATATATCAATTGAATGCCAATGTACGAGACTTTGGAGAGACCATACACAAATTAAGTGGTGTGGATGTGAGTACGTGTTACCAATGTGGCAAATGCACCGCCGGTTGTCCTGTCGTCATGGAGATGGCTCATACCCCGAATCAGATCATGAGACTCATCCAAATAGGATTAAAAGAAGAGGTCTTGAATTCTCCGACACCCTGGTTATGCGCATCGTGTGAAACCTGCACAACACGTTGTCCAAAAGAGGTAGACATTGCCAGGATAATGGATACGCTGAGGATATTGGCCGTCAAAGAGGGCTACAGATGCAAAGAACCGAATGTGCTTAAGTTTAATGAGATTTTCTTGGATTCTATTAAGAAGAACGGGAGATTAGGAGAGACACAGCTGGCAATGGCCTTTAATCTCAAGACCATGAATCTTTTTAAAGACATGAGTTTGGGTCACAAACTGTTCAAAAAGGGAAAGATATCTTTTGCAGGCGATAAGATAAATGGAAAAGAGGCTGTTAAAGCTATATTCGAGAGATCAAAAGGTTTTTTGGATAAAGGGGAAAGATAATGGTATACGGATATTATCCAGGCTGCTCTTCTCATGGCACGGCCTTGGAATTGGATATTTCCACAAAAAAAGTCTGCGCAAAATTAGGTCTGACACTGGAAGAAGTCATGGACTGGAACTGTTGTGGTGCTTCACCGGCTCATGCGACAAGTGAAGAACTTTCTCTGGCATTGCCGTTCAGAAATCTGGCCTTGGCAGAGAAACAAGGATTGAAAAGCATCATGTCCACATGTTCAGCCTGCTATAATCGTCTGAAAATGGTTGACGAAACGGTCAGGAAAAGCCAGGAAACATCGGACAGAATAAGCGAAATTGTTGGAGAGCCATATAACAAGACCCTGAAGGTTATACACTTTCTTGATCTCTTATCCAAAGAATTTGGTGTTGAAAAGATAAAAGAGAACGTAGTGAAGCCTTTATCTGATGTAAAGGCAGTATCGTATTATGGTTGTCTTCTCACGAGACCCCCGGAGTTCGTCTCCGTTGATCCTGATCCTGAGAATCCAACAATAATGGAGGGAATAGTCGAAGCTTTAGGAGCAGAATCTCCCGACTGGTCCCATAAAACAGAGTGTTGTGGTGCCAGTCTCGCTCTGAGCAGAACGGATGTTGTTGTAAGATTAAGTGGTGAGATATTAAAGTCTGCAAGGTTTGCCGATGCTGATTGTATCATCGTGGCCTGCCCTTTATGTTATGCGAATCTCGACATGAGACAAACCCAGATAGCTTCGAGACACGGTGTTGATTATAATTTGCCGATTCTATTTATTTCTGAATTGGTCGGCATAGCTCTGGGTATAGGGTATGAGGATCTTGGGATAGACAAACATATGGTCAGTGCAACAGACTTATTGAAGAAAAAAGGACTCATCTAAACTTTTCTTAAAGGGGTGTCATTGTGTCAAGAATTGGAGTGTTTATCTGTCATTGCGGTGTCAATATTTCAAGTACCGTAGATGTGGAGAAGGTTGTTGAAGAGCTGGCCCGAGAAGATGGAGTGGCCTTTGCGGCAGAGTATAAGTATATGTGCTCTGATCCGGGGCAGAAGTTGATCAAGGATGCCATGGAAGAGCACAAACTGGACGGGATAGTGGTGGCTTCATGCTCTCCCAGGCTTCATGAAAGAACGTTCCAGTTGTGTATAGAGGGAGCAGGTCTCAACAGATATAAGCTGGAGATGGCAAACATTCGAGAGCAGTGTTCATGGGTCCATAAGGACAAGGAATTCGCAACTGAAAAGGCCATGGACTTGATCAAGATGGCTGTTGCCAAAGTTCGAAGGAATCAGCCTTTTGATCAGCTTTCCATCCCGGTTTTAAAGAAAGCGCTTGTCATTGGCGGGGGGATTGCCGGAATGCAGGCCTCAATCGACATTGCCAAAGCAGGGTATAAAGTCACCCTTGTGGAGAGAACACCAACCATTGGTGGCCGGATGGCTCAATTGGACAAGACCTTTCCCACTTTAGATTGTTCCGCCTGAATACTCACACCGAGGATGGTGGAGTCATCCCAAAATGAAAATATAGAGATTCTCACATACTCAGAGGTCGAGGAAGTCGGCGGATATATAGGTAACTTTGATGTGAAGATTCGCAAGAAAGCCCGTCTCGTTGACATGGAAAAGTGTACGGGATGTGGAACGTGTTATCAGAAATGTCCTGTAAAGGTCCCCAGTGAGTTCGATATGGAGATGGGCGTGAGAAAGGCAATATATGTGCCCTTTCCTCAAGCTGTCCCGAATGTCCCTGTCATCGATAAAGAACACTGCAGGATGTTTACAAAAGGAAAATGTCAGATATGTCAGAAACTTTGCCAGGCAGAGGCTGTTGATTACGAGCAAGAGGACGAGATCATTGAGGACAAGTTCGGTGCCATTGTTACAGCAACAGGGTACGATCTCTTCGATGCCAGTGTCTATGGTGAGTATGGTGGAGGAAGGTTCAAGGATGTCATCAGTGGGCTGCAATTGGAAAGGTTGATCAGCCCTTCGGGCCCCACCGGTGGGCATATCACCCGTCCATCCGACGGAAAAGAACCAAAGAATGTAGTCTTTATTCAATGTGTGGGATCCAGAGATGTTGAAAAGGGGAGACCCTACTGCTCCAATGTCTGCTGCATGTACACGGCCAAGCAGGCCGTATTACTGAAAGAACATATGCCGGATGTCCAGACAAATATATTCTACATGGACATCAGGTCAGCGGGGAAGAACTACGAGCAGTTTGTCCAGCGGACAATGGAAAAGTTTGGTGCCTTATATATCAGAGGAAGAGTCTCGAAGATTTATGAGCGAGGGGATAAGTTGATCGTGAAAGGGGCGGACACCCTTGCTGGAGGCCAGGTGGAAGTGGAAGCCGATTTGGTTGTGTTGGCTACCGGAATAACCCCACGTCACGATTCTAAGGAATTGGCAGGTATCCTGGGCATTCCTTACGATCAGTTTGGATTCTTCACGGAACTTCATCCAAAACTGGCGCCCATTGAAACGGTTACATCAGGCATATTTTTAGCGGGCGCGTGTCAGACCCCGAAGGATATCCCGGATACTGTTGCATCTGCAAGTGGTGCGGCAGCCAAAGTGGCGGCTCTTTTCAGCAGTGATGAGATGTCCATGGAACCGCTCGTTTCAACAATAGATACAGCAGTCTGTTCCATGTGTAAAGCGTGTATGGAAGTATGTCCCTACAGCGCCATTCAGGAAGATGAGATCACCTTACGGGACGGAACCAAAAAGAAACAGCTCAAAGTCTTGGAAAGTGTATGCCATGGTTGCGGAGCGTGTGTTTCCACGTGCAGGTCTTCCGCTGTAATGCTGAGGGGAATGACCGATGAGCAGATATTTGAAGAACTGATGGCTATGGCTCAGTAAGTTGCAGAGAGGTAATTCATATGGAAGAGGGGAAATGGGAGCCAAAAGTAGTGGGATTCTTATGCCACTGGTGTAGCTATGCCGGGGCGGATTTAACAGGATCGGCCCGACTTGAGTATCCCCACAATATAAGAATTATACGAATTCCTTGTTCAGGGAGGGTAGACCCGATGTTTATCCTTCGAACCCTGCAAAACGGTATTGATGGTGTGCTGGTTTCCGGTTGTCATCCGGGTGACTGTCACTATCAATCAGGGAATTATCATGCAAGGAGAAAATTCGCCGTTGTGAAGAAGCTCCTCGAATACGTGGGGATCGAACCTGAGAGAGTTCAGTTCAGTTGGGTCGCTGCTTCAGAGGGTCCCAAGATGGCACAAGTCATAGAGGAATTTGTGGAGGGAGTGAAAAAAGTAGGCCCCAACAGACTTTTTAAGGACGAGACAAAAGATGGAAAATAGATTAAAGGAAGAGGCCAAGAAGCTCTTAAAAGAGGGAAATGTGGATTTTGTGGTCGGGTTTGGTGCGGGAACAATGAAATTCCGAACATCCCCCCTCATAACAAATAGAGAAGAAGATCTGGAAGGCCTTGTTATTAATTCTTTTATTGTAAACAACCTGAGTCGGTACCCGACCGAGTTGAAGGGACGCGTTGCAATAGCTGTTAAAGGCTGTGATTCCCGATCTCTTATCAGCTTGATCCAGGACAATAAGGTAAAACGAGAGGACCTTGTCATATTCGGTATTCCCTGCGATGGAGTGGTGGATACAAGGAAAGTGGAATCCCGGATCGGTGTGGGAATCGACCGCATTGAAGATTTAGTCAGGGAAGGAGACAACCTGATTGTCAAGACGAATGGTTCTCAAGAGACAGTCCCCTTCAGAGAGATGTTGTTTGACAAGTGTTTTGGGTGTAATTATCCTACTCCTTTGGAATACGATGTGTTACTTGGCAATGAGATCTCGCCGAAAGTTGAAATTGAAAAGAGTTTTGAGAAGATCAAAGAGCTTGATGACTTGACCGGTCAGGAGAGATGGAATTTCTGGAAGGAGCAATTCAGCAAATGCATTCGCTGTTATGGGTGCAGAAATGTCTGCCCCGCATGTTATTGCGAGAGATGTTTTGTGGATGTGAACATGCCCCAGTGGGTTTCAACATACGCAGCTTGGCAGGATAATCTCGTTTTCCAATTGATGAGGACACTGCATGTGGCAGGAAGATGTTCAGACTGCGGTGAATGTGAGCGGACATGCCCTGTGGGAATTCCTTTGAGGAGTCTGCAAAGAAAGATGGTTGAGGAAGTGCGAGACCTCTTCGGCCATGAGGTGGGGATCGATGTGAATACCCCCCCGGTTTTTACTCATTATGAAGCCACGGATCCGGAGGAGTTCATCAAATAGTGTCCATCAAGAAACGAAACATTTTTATAATGTGAGGGAATGCGAAGATCGTAACCGCATGAATATGTTTGATATTTACATTTCATGGTTCCAGAGAAGCCCCTGACACCCCAACGACAGAAAACAAAACCAAATTTGAGAGAATATTATGGGTTATAAGAAGATCAAGAAAGACCAACTGAACTCGTTCTTAACGGAACTCAGTAAAGATCATCCTCTGTTTGTGCCGTCTCGATCAGGAACGTATGTGAGCTTCAACTCCTGGAACGGGGAGAGCACTGACTTTATGGAGTGGTATGGGAATACAACCATTCCTTTAAAGGCTCTCTTCTTTCCCCCTGTGGAAGAGATGTTTCGTTTTTGCAAAGGGGAAGGGGGATATGAAATTGAAGAGTTGCTTCCAGGTGAGGGAGTTCAGGTGGTGTTTGGTGTACGTTCATGTGATGCCAAGGCGCTAAAGATAATAGATATACTGTTTTCGGACACTTATGAAGACCCTTATTATTTAAAAAGAAGAGAAAATACTGTTTTGGTGGGTTTAGGCTGTAATGAGCCTTGTGATACTTGTTTTTGCACCTCTATGGATGCAGCTCCCGGAGAATCGGAAAATGTCGATCTGATGTGTACGGATATTGGTGATGAGTTGCTGTTGGAACCGATCTCTGAGAAGGGAGAAGCCCTCCTGTCGAAGATGAACGAAGTTTCCGATGCAAGTGATGAAGATGAAGCAAAAGCAAAGGAATTGAGAGAGGCGGCAAAAGAGAAGATACGCAGAAAACTCCAGACGTCTGGGTTGCAGGAAAAAATGAGGGGTACTTTTGAAGAAAAAGAGTACTGGCAGAGGGTGTCCAGAAAATGTATGTCGTGTGGGATATGCACATATGTGTGTCCCACATGTCATTGTTTCGATATTTGTGACGAGGAGACAAAGAAAGATGGAAAGAGGGTGAGGAACTGGGATAGCTGCAAGTTCCCCTTGTTTACAAGGATGCCGATGGAGAATCCTCGTCATGAAAAATGGAGACGCGTAAGACAAAGATATCACCACAAGTTTGAGTATTACCCCATGAATTTCGGTAGCATAGCGTGTACAGGGTGCGGAAGATGTATACGGGAATGTCCGGTAAACGTGGATGTGACTGAGATCATCGGCGGAATACAGTCACTTTGAACCCTTGTTTATGATTGCATGAACAGCAGAGACATTACAAGGGATGAAGAATGACGAAGGAAGACCGTCTGATTGTGACCTTTGAAGTGCTCACAATACGAATCATATCATATGGAAAACACACATTCCGGTTCAAGGGTTATAGAGAAGAAGGAGAAGGGTGATTCATAGATGAAAGGCGACAATGTTTATATACCTCATGTAATGAAGATTGAAAAGGTTATTCATGAAACCGGGAATATCAAGACCTTTCACTTTAATTTCAAGGATGAAAATCAAAAAAGTCAATTTCACTTTAAATCTGGACAATTCGCCGAATATTCGATTTTTGGTGTGGGAGAAGCAACATTTTGTATTTCGTCGAGTCCCACAAGAATGAATCACCTAGAGTTCAGTGTTATGAAAGCAGGAAAGGTCACCCAAGCCATCCATGAACTTGAAGAAGGGGATGAGATCGGTTTTAGGGGTCCTTATGGAAACTGGTTTCCTCTGGATGTACTTCAGGGCAAAAACCTGGTCTTTGTGGGCGGGGGTATCGGTTTAGCTCCTCTGAGATCTCTTATATGGAATGTCCTTGATAACCGGGATGAATATGAGAACGTCGTTATCCTTTATGGAGCGAGGAGCCCTTCTGATCTTTCCTTTAAGTACGATTTAGAAGCTTGGGAGCAGGATTCCGGAGTGGACATGTACACCACCGTGGACAGAGGTGACGAAAATTGGACCGGCAGAGTCGGTCTTATCCCCCCGGTTCTGGAGGAGATAGGTCCCTCTCCGGAAAATACAGTAGCCATCACCTGTGGTCCTCCCATAATGATTAAATTTACCCTTCAATCATTGGAAAAACTCGGTTTCACACATGATCAAATTGTGACTACCTTGGAAATGAAGATGAAATGCGGTATAGGAAAATGTGGAAGATGCAATATCGGCAATGTGTATGTATGTAAAGACGGCCCTGTCTTCACATATTCACAAATCAGAAATTTCCTTTCAGATGAATTTTAATTCCCGGACTTGTTTTCATTCTACTTGTGTCTGAGGAACTCGGAAGAGAGAGACTGCCCATTTTACGTATCATCTTCAACCCATCTCCATTCAATCTTAAATCATAACCTCACGTGTGTGTATTTGAATTTTTCCGCATCCCTGATATTCCCATCTTCACTTTGAGTCTTTATTGTTATTGGTTGGAATCCCCGACGCCAAACAAAAAGTGAGTGCACAAGTACTCATACCATTCCCTTTCTTTTTATGGTATGTCATATCTGAACATCGACAATAAACCTTGCAAATCGAAAGCATTACCGCTTGACATGCAAGGGCGGCTTTCTTATACTTCTGTTGGAAATTGTTAAAAGCTTATCAACTCGTGTTCATTCGAAAAGGGGATATTTTCTGAAGGATCAATGAAGGCGAAGTTTGAACCGCATGAATACATTGCGTATGAAGGAGCACATTTCAATATGCCCCTCCATCTGAATCTGACACAAAGATTGCGGAAAATAACTTTTTTATGGATGGACACCAACTATTCATCATAGGAGGTATCAATTATGGAAAATAAGTGCGTCATTTATGAGAAGGAAGACGTCGTAGCAAGGATAACATTCAATCGGCCTGAGGTGCTCAATGTCATGGACTTCCCGGGTGATGGCGGCATATACGACCAGTTCATGGATGCATTGGATCAGGCCGCTGATGACGATGATATTAAGGTCACAATTATCAAGGGGAATGGTCGCTCCTTTTGCGCAGGTCATGACCTCTCTCGTATTTATAAGGTCTATGAAGAACAGGATGACGAACCGGGCAAGCGCAGACCGAGTCAGCGTGCAAGACTGAGGATTGACAGGAAATGGTTGGGAGGACATCAAAAGATATTGCTTTTCCCGAAAATAACCATCGCACAGGTCCACGGACATTGTATCGGAGAGGGTGCAATCATTTCGGAGATGTGTGACATATCCATCGTGGCGGATGATGCTCACATCAGTCATGCCGAACAGAGACTCGGTTTTGCGGGCAGTGGAATAAACCTGATACCGCTGTTCCAGATGTTGGGTTACAAGAGAGCCAGATGGATGGTTCTCTCCGGAGATGCTATCGATGGAAAAGAGGCTGAAAAAATCGGATGGGCAACGAAGAGTGTCCCGGCCGACAAGTTGGAAGAGGAAGTGGAAAAAATCGCTGAAAGGATGAAACTTCTGCCCAAAGACGGAATAATGATCGGCAAAGCATCAAATCAATGGATATGTGATATACTCGGGCTCAATTCCGGACTTTCACATGCCTATATTACCCATACCCTCTTTACCAATTTAAGGTTTGAACCCGGCGAATACAATTTTGTAAAATCCAGAAAAAACAAGGGTACAAGAGATGGTATCCATAAACGAGATGAGCGATATGGCGAGTAATCTTATCTAAGTGATTTATCTCGTAAATTCGGTATCGTATTTTAAGTCAGAGTTCTCATCGTTGGCTTGTCGGATTCGAGGAACCCTAAAGTACCTAAAATTTGAAGTGTTTTAAGTGAACTAACGTTAAGGAATACACTTCAGAGCATAAGTCATGTATTTCGGAACTTCGATTAAAGCAAACCGCCGCAGAGCAAACAGGGCAATAATCAAAGCGGATTTTAATAATGAAATTAAAATGGAAGGGTTGTTGCGTTTAGTTTTTTTAATTGTCTTTGAAGCTTTACCAGTGGTTTCTGTTTTATAGGTCTAAAATAATACGATTATTTTAACTTTGGGCACTTTAGCTCATCTTAGGCACTTTGAACTTAATACATAATCGTATTTAAGAATGCGAGTACTACTTGTGTACAGAAGTACCTGTTGGCCTGCTCGTAAAGAATAACTTTCAGTGATCACTGAGATGAGAACAGACGTCCAAAACTCATCGATTAACACATGATGTATACCGCTATAGAAGTGAGGATACTGCTGAAATGAAAAACTACGGATCCAAAAATGGGAGTTCTTTCACCAATGGACATGAACTTGATTTTCTCTTCAATCCAAGTTCCATTGCACTTGTAGGAGTTTCGAGTAACGAAGCGAGTCCCTTGAATAAGATGTTCCTCTCACCTTTACTGGAATTCGGCTTTCAAGGCCCGCTCTATCTGGTGAATCCGAAGGGCGGAGAGATCATGGGAATGGAGATTTATCCCGATATCAGACACATACCAGGTTCCGTTGACTATGTTGTTGCCACTGTCCCTGCTGGATCAGCCATTGAATTGATACGAAACTGTGTCGATAAAGATGTAAAGGCTATCACATTCTATACTGCAGGTTTCAGTGAGACAAGCGAAGAGCAAGGACTGGCCTTGGAAGAGGAGATAAAGAGAGTAGCCCATGAAGGGGGAATTCGGATCATTGGTCCAAACTGCATGGGGATATATTGTCCTAAAGGTGGGCTATCATATTGGCCTGAATTCCCCAAGGAGCATGGGAATGTGGCTTTTCTCTGTCAAAGCGGAGGGAACAGTGTTCATCTGGTATGGATGGGAGCCCCGAGAGGGCTCCTATTCAGCAAGGTGATAAGCTTCGGCAATGCAACTGATCTTGACGAATCGGATTTCATGGAATACTTCACTCATGACAGTGATACCGAGATAATCGCTGCGTACATTGAGGGTATCAAAGACGGAAAGCGCTTTGTTCATGCATTAAGTGAAGCTGCAAAGGTAAAACCGGTAATCATCCTGAAAGCAGGGTGCAGCGAGTCCGGGACAAGAGCCGCAGCCAGCCATACAGGTTCTCTGGCTGGGAGCGATTCCATTTGGGATGCTCTTTGTAAACAACTGGGTGTTGTGCGGGTCCATAGCATGGAAGAATTGACGGATCTCATTGTGACATTTGCACTCATGCCTCCCCTGAAAGGACGGAACGTTGGAATTGTCACAGTCGGAGGGGGAGTCAGCGTTCTGGCCGCTGATGAGTGTGAGAGATATGGCCTGAATGTGCCACCTTTGGACAAAGAAATCAGTGAACAGTTGTACGAGTTTACCCCTGTTGTCGGCAACATTCTGAGGAATCCGATAGATTCCCAATTGGTTTTCTGGGATCCAAATCAGTTTGCCAACACCATTAACATCGTCTCCGATTGGGAAAAGATAGATTTCCTGATCTCACCGCTTATTGGCGGAGTGCCTTCAGAGTACGGACCTGTAATGTCTTATGACGTCATAGGCGAAAAGATAGCGGAATGGAAAACGCCCACATTAAAACCCATGGCTCTGGTAATGGAGACGAGCACTCGACCTGATGTATCTCAAAGGGCCTTCTCCGCCCAACAACAATTTGCATCTGCCGGCTTTCCTGTGTATCCCACAGTCGCCAGAGCCGCCAATGCAATAAGTAAGTTCATTGAGTATCACAATTCAAAACATCTCTGAGATCATCATTTCTCTCTCATCCTATCTGAGAGAAATGGTTTGCAGAATGACTCTCATTGTCTCACTTTTGTTTTCTCCAATTTGTTGATGTCAAAATATTTCTTTTGAAGAAAAAGAAGAATTGCATCCTTAAACGAATGAATCAAACTCCCCTGAGGCGTATTCAGCAGCATACACATCATGTCGAAGCAATCAGTAGACAGTTACTCTGGCTTTTTAAGTAAAGTATTATTTTAGCTGTACGAAATAAAAGGGTTGAAGCGACTCTTTTCAAAAAGCTAAAATATTACGAAATAACAAGGAAAAGAAATCATCCTTGAAAGCCTTCAGGTCTGTCACTTCGCGTGCCACTGAAGATCCATGAGCAGCAATAGTGATAAAGCAGTTTTCATCTTCTTCACTGGAATCGGATGCAGAACTTGATGTGTCGGTATTGAATCCAATTGTAATGGAATCCGATCTTGTACTGGAACCGGTAGCTTGAACTTCAATGGTGTAGCCTTCGTCAGATAATAGTGTGGCATCCCATTGCCCTTCCCAAAGATGCGGATTGGTCTCGACCCTTGTCATGGGGTACCAATCGCTTGTTTCGTCGATCCTGTACTGTACGGATGTAATAGGGCTTTCATCAAAGACCAATGCTCGGATAGGATTTGAATGAAACTTCGGAACGGGATACACGAAAGGATTGCCCCCTCCCAGGCCTGTATCCAAAGGGGCCGTAATTAAAACAACAGGCCATGTTCTCAAGTCCACTGGAACGACGGAAAGTCCATTACAATCTATGGCGATGAGGGTATACTGACTTTCATCTGACGAATAAATAGATTTGGTATTGAGATACAATACGCCTTCTGTCATTCCCTGGGTAAAGACTTCCTCCCGATAGGTATGTGTATGTCCATATCCATACATAAGGACGCCGTATTGGTTCATCAGTTCCACAAACTCATCTGCACCTTCTGATAGTGCTGTGTCGGTCCATTCCGATGATCGCTTTTCTATGGGATGATGACCAAAGATCAACGTGAGATCCACATCTTTGTTCTGTTTTAATTCTTCTTCGATGAACTGCAATTCTGTTTCATCAAGACCCGCATGATCCCCAAAATTGTCGATAGGCCATAGATTAAAACCGGCCCCATCATTTCCGGCTGTATTGATTCCAAGAAAGTGGTATGTTCCAAAATCAAAGGTTCTCGTCCATGAGATTTGAGTTTGGCCTGTAGCCCTGCCCTGGATAGAATAGCTTAAATAATAATCAAAGTATTCATCGTTGTAGTGATCATGATTTCCGGGGATATCATAATAAAAACTTGAATCAACTTCATTCGTTTCAAGTATGGAAAGATATTCTTCCCATTCATCCTGCCAAGGACCGTCTGGCCAGAGGTCAGAATCCCAGTTCGTAGAGTCCGTCAGATCTCCTTCATTTACAATAAATTCCGGCTCAATGACATCCTTTGCTTCTGTGACGATCCATTCCAGGTTCTCACTTCCATTCCCATTGTATGCACCTATTTGAGCATCTGAGATGAGAATAAACCAGAAAATCCTGTCATTATCCGAGCTGTAATACGCTGAGAGGGGATCACTGGCTCTTACATGATCAATAAAGTCCGTCGTGAAAATGAAGAGAAATGCGGCAAATGTGAATATAGCCACCTTCCTTATTCCATCGTATGTCATGGATCACTCCGTGCAACTTTAAAATAAATCCGCCTAAAATTCACAGAGAATCAAATAAAAGTGCTTGCAAGGGTGGGTTACACTCGGATTTTTTAAGAAGTTACCACTCCTTTTCCCAACCCAGGAGTTGTGAATAATAAATATACATGAAGGAATGGGCAATCCCATTTCCATGTATGTGAGATCAAATAATCGATTCTGGTTGTTTTCATATTCTGCGACAACTCATCTCCAGTATGAGCGGATTTAGCCGCGTTAAAACGCTCCATAGGTTCGATGACAAATCCACTCCCACACAGGGAGAACATGGGACAAAGATGCAAAAAGACATCATCAAGGATTATGAAAGGTTTTGTAATTAACTTGAGAGTCTAAAGTTCTCTCGTCATGCCGGACTTGATCCGGCATCCAGAAGTCATATGATACTGATAATATTCTGTATTCCTGCTTTCGCAGGAATGACGGGACAAAATTTGTAATTCTAATAATTTCATCAAGTTAGAAGAATATTGTACTGTCCAGTAATTAAAAAGGGGAAACTGCATCAGCTGTCTCCCCCTATTCCTGGTTCTTCTAAGAGTTTCTCTGTGACAACTCACATTCCTGGATACAAATTATAGATTCAGGTTCAGCCCAGAGCAGTTGAGAGTTCCTGGCGCATAATCGTAGGTACCGTCTCCATCAGTGTCAGCCTGAATCTGAAACTGATTGTCCCCCAATCCTGTTACAAGCATTTTCGTGCCACCGGCCCCTGTTATCTCCACCTTACCAGATACAGCCTCTCCCTCTTCTGAGATGATGACAGGTTCCATGATAGAGAAATCAACATACCCTATATCAGGTCGGCTAAACCTGCCACTTCCTTCCACCTGAGTGAGACTCTCTCCTTCTGTGAGCCGAATCCGGAGATCTTCGTTACCATACTCTATCATTGTACTGTCAGTCCGTTCTTGCAAAAGAAAGCTATCCACTGAGATGATCATGACACCTTCCTCAACAGTAAAACCCGCATCTTCCAAAACAATAGTGTATGAATCATCTTCCATCTGTACGGTAATTCCGTTTGAGTCTGTTGAGATGTTCAATTCAGTGATTTCATCCCCCTCTTGTTCCACTGTCCCAGAAACACTGAGGGAATTGCTTATATTGATCTCCTCTCCTCCAATCTCGTGACAGAAGTCGTTGAAAACAACCTGCCCCATGAATTTTCCTGTATTGAAGATATCTATCATATTCATCTCAATCTCGCCTCCGCAACTCCCCACCTGGAAAGTCTCCCTAAGGTCAATGTCCCTGGTCGTAGAACGTATCCACCGAGAAATCTCCGAAATTAAGATTTTACTGTTCAATCCATGAGAAAATTCTTTAAAGGAACTGATCACACCTTGAGATCTTTCCGCAGTTTCGGAACTTGCACAGCCAGGCACGGAAAAGATGGAAGCAAAAAAATACGAAAGAACCTTCTCAGCCACTGAGGATGTAATGGAACATTCCGATACCCTCTCCACTACGAAATTCAAGGCATCGTCCACTTCATCTCTGGTGAGAACTGCCTGACTCACGCCTTCGTCTCCTGTGTCTACGGCTTCGTTGCCTCCTTCATTATTGCAGGATATTATGGTGGTGGTTAATATGGCCAAAACCAATACAAAGACTGATAGGTATGCAATTTGTTTCATGACTCATCTCCTTTCTTAAAATCTTAAACTGGGTAATCGCAAATCTTCACCAACAGTCCTGTAGATAACGCAGAAGGGAGGGAAATTTATTGACTTACGTTTTCTTTTAGGAAAACTCCATTCAAAAGCGTATGTAATGTCAACTCTGATGGCAAAGATGACCTGACATCATTAAAATGTATACCCTCATAATCCCTAAAAGTCAACACAATATCATACTTCTCATCGGGTAACACCAAAATGAAAAGTGATTACGAAACAAGAAGAGGTTTGATGACAATTACAAGATTCTTTTGTCATAGCGGACTTGATCCGGCATCCAGATCGCAGAATGTTTTGGAATAAGTGAGGACAATTTTCCCTTGACACACAAGAGCAATTCTCGTACATTTCTCTCTGAAAAAAGCAAGTTCCTATCATTTTATTTCCTATCATTTCTTTTTCGTATCATTTCGTTCAATATACTTAATATTTTTGCAGTCCGCTTCACTGAGAACGAATCAAAAAATACTCATGTTCATAAGGAGGTCTTT
>JAXHSZ010000078.1:0-12645 GCA_034190725.1 Thermodesulfobacteriota bacterium | reverse complement strand
GAAAAGGATCTTTTGACCTCAGAAAGAGAATTATCCTTTGCAGAACCAATTACAGATACTGTATGTTTTCACTGTCAGCAGACAGTGGAAAAGTATCTTAAAGCCTTTTTAGTGTACCATCAAATTTATTTCCCTAAGACCCATAGGATTATGGATTTATTAGAATTATGTGCTACTAAGGATTCGTCTTTCAAAGTCGAGCTAGAAAACGCGGACAACCTCACAGATTACGCTGTAGAGATTCGTTATCCGGATGTTTGGCTTGAACCAGGAATAGACGATGCGAAAGAAGCCTTTGAAATAGCCAAGAAGGTAAAAAAATTGGTACTAAATAAGATTAAACTTACCCTCGACAATGAATAAAAAAGAAATAAGGACGTATGCCCTGAGCGGAAATGGTTATTTACTTGATCTCCACATCAGGCTCAAATATATTCCTGCAGCTTAAATCTTCACCTTCCTTGACCTCGCAAAAAATATCTCATTTCCGGATGAACACTGGTTATGATAAGGGTAGGAACTCTTCTTACTCCGACGTCTAACCGCTTTTATGTGAAATTAAAGGAGCGTTCTCTCATCAGGAATCAGAAAGGTAACGGATAAAAGGTGAAAACCGAAGACAATAAAGACGGTCTTCTTTCAGGAATAAGAATACTTGACTTGGCGGACGAGAAGGCCGGCTTTTGCTCAAAAGTGCTGGCGGACCTCGGGGCCTCCGTAATCAAGGTGGAAAGACCCGGAGGAGATCCGTCACGGAATAGAGGCCCATTCTTGAAGGGTTCACCCCATCCTGAAGCCGGCCTCTTCTTTCACTATAACAATACCAATAAACGCGGCATAACCCTTGATCCAGAAAAAGATGCAGGAAGGGATATCTTTTTCAAACTGATGAAGATAACGGATGTTGTCATAGAAACCTTCCCTCCCGGATATTTGGAGGAGCTTGGTTTGGGGTTTGAGGTTCTGAGTGAAATAAACCCGGCGCTTATTCTCGTGTCAGTAACAGGTTTCGGCAGAAACGGGCCACGCAGCAAGTACAAAACCTGTGACTTGGTGGCTTCCGCCTTTGGCGGGTCCATGTATGTTTCCGGATCTCTGTCTGCTTCCCCTTTGAAACCTTTCGGAGAACAGTCCTATTATACCGTCTCTCTATACGGTGCTGTTGCGGTTCTGCTGGCCCTTCGCAGGAGAGCCCACAGGGGGAGGGGTGAACACGTAGATATTTCAATGCAGGAGGCTGTGACTTCCACTGTGGACCATATGATGGTCCGTTACTTCTATGACCGGGTCATTCCCAAAAGGCAGGGAAGCCTCCATTGGGACAACACCTTCTGTATATTGCCCTGCAAAGACGGACATATCCTTATGACACTCTTCCAACAATGGGAGACACTCATCGAGTTGATGGAGAGCGAAGGCATGGCAGAGGACTTGGCGGAGGAGAGATGGAAAGACGAGGGATATCGTCGAAGTCATGTGGATCACATCATCAGAGTGTTGGAACGTTGGACAAAGACACATGCCACCAAGGAACTCTTTGAGTTGGGACAGCTCATGCACTTCCCCTGGGCTCCGGTTCAGTCTCCGTCGGATGTCCTAAAGAATCCTCAGCTCAGGGCAAGGGATTTTTTTGTTGATCCGGATCATCCGGACATGGGCAAATCAATTGAATTTCCAGGCATTCCTTACAAATTCAGCGGTGAATTTTTCAGGAAGTTGAGGCGAGCCCCTCGTGTGGGTGAAGACAATAAGTTCGTATATGGAACCGAACTGGGTCTATCGGATGAAGAAATACAAAAACTCTCTTCCATGGGAGTCATTTGACAGGGTATTCAATGGATAAAGACGCGCTCAGCGGAATCAGGGTACTGGATTTCACCTGGATGTTGGCAGGTCCTTATGCCACGAGGACCCTTGCCGATTTCGGCGCGGAAGTGATCAAGATCCAGTGCGAAAAGACAGCCGGAGGCGCGGAATCCAACCTCAGAGGATATTTCAACACGTGGAACCGCAATAAACGGAGTATTACGCTGGACATGAGCCATCCTGAAGCAAGGGAAATCGCCTTGAAACTGATAGGGATAAGCGATATGGTTGTGGAAAATTTTTCGCCCCGCGTCATGAGGAACTGGGGATTGGGTTATGAAGATGTGAAAGAGGTCAAGCCGGATCTCATCATGGTGAGTCTGTCGGCCATGGGGCAGACTGGGCCGTGGAAAGATTTCGTTGGATATGGACCAACCATACAGGCCCTTTCAGGCCTTACTTATCTTACATCGTACACTCAGGATGACCCCGTGGGCCTTGGTTATTCGCATGCGGATGTGATCGCCGGTCTCTATGCGGTTCTGGCTGTGCTTGCATCTTTGGAGCATCGCGACAAGACTGGACAGGGTCAATATATAGATCTATCCGAATATGAGGCCATGTGTTCCGTTATGGGACCGACACTCCTGGATGCATCCTTGAACCGTGATGAGATATTGCCCAAAGGAAACAGACCTGACCATATGCAAGCGGCCCCATACGGGTGTTACAGATGCCTCGGAGAAGACAGATGGTGCGTCATCGCCGTATTCAATGATGAGGAATGGGAGGCCCTCTGCAACGCCATGGGCCATCCGTCATGGACGAACGAGACAAAATTTTCCACCATGTTGAAACGGGCGAGATACGCAGAGGAGCTTGATCAGCTTCTTGAAAAATGGACGGTCACACAGAGGCCTGAAGATCTGGTTCTGCTCCTTCAGGAATCCGGTGTTCCTGCCGGTGTGGTTCAGGATGCACAAGACATTTCCAATGATCCTCAACTGGCAGCCCGTAACTACTTCACAAGACTGGAACATCCGGTTCTCGGCAAGACAACCACTGATACTTCGCCTGTCAGGTTCAGTGATATCATAACCGACGGCTGGAAGGCGGCACCTTTGCTGGGTGAGGATAATGGTTATGTATACAGAGATCTCTTGGGTATGAGTGAAAAAAAGTTGATCGCGTACAGAGAGAAGTGGATCATCGGTTAATCCGATTCTTCCCATACGACCTTCCCGTTGAGAATCGTCATCTTCACCTGAATGTTTCTTATCTCATTCGTTGGAACCCTGGTGGGATCATCACTCAAAACCGCCAGGTCGGCGAGTTTCCCCGGTGCGATGGTTCCCTTGATCTTTTCCTCAAAGGTTGCCCTTGCAGGATACTCCGTGTACATGCGTAATGCTTCAAGGGGCGTTATCTTTTCTTCCCACAAGACAGGCTCATTTGTATCGGACATTCTTGAAACCGCGGCATATATTCCCAATATGGGATTCAGCGGCACTATGGGAAAATCCGATCCTCCGCAGACATTTACTCGATTTTTCATAAGAGTCCCGACAGGGTAGAGGTGTGCCGATTGGGAACGTGGAACGGTCTTCAGGTATCTGTCACCATTGAAGAAGATGAATGAAGGCTGTGTGCATACCGTGATTCCCAAAGAATGCAATCGTGCAGCTAAATCCGGCGGACACACGGAGCAGTGTTCTATGCGATGCCTGTGATCTGATCGGGGATATTTCCTCAGAGCATACTCGATGGCATGGCAGGCTGCTTCAATGGTGGTCTCTTCCACGGCATGGACAGCAACTTGAAATCCGGAACGATGAACCTGAAACACCATCTCATTCAATTCCGTTTGAGAAGGACAAAGCCGCCCTGTGGTCTCATGGAGGATGATCTTCACACCTGAGATTCCAAGTTCATCTTTCGATAAAAAATGGGAAAAGTCTTTTTGTGAGTGTTTTCGGAAAGCATCAAAACCAAGCATCATACGTACTCTGCAACCCAAATCTCCCCGTTCTTTCCATCCGGCAAAGAGCTTGAAACGGTCGAGGTCATTCTGAGATGATGCGTCTTGGATGGATGTTATACCAGAGGAGAGGAGTTTTCTGTACGCCTCTCGTGCTCCTTTATCCTGGTCATCGGCGTTCATGGACGGTATATCCCTTGAAAGACGAGGCCCCATGCCGAAGAGCACACCGTTGGGTTGCCCGGCAGTCAATTCTCTGTCGATGATCGCACCAGGGGGTTCGGTAGTTTCATTGGATATCCCCACAATGGCCATGGCCATGCTGTTGAGCACATGGCCATTTCCCGACCTGTGAGTAAGCTTTACAGGATGTTCCGAAGTCGCCTCATCCAGATCCCAGCGAGTGGGATGACGTTTTTCCCTCAAATAGAATTCATCATATGCCCTTGCCCTGATCCACGTTCCTGAGGGTGTGCTCCGGGCAAAATATCTGATTCGTTCCTGTATGTCGGAGATGGAACGGACCTGTTTCGGCTGAAACGTGCAACTCATTAAGCTTTCGGCAAAAGCCACAAAATGGCAATGGGAATCGTTGAATCCGGGCACGACCGTCTTTCCGCGGCAGTCAATAACTTGAGACTCGTCACTCACAGGAATCTTCAAGTCACTTTCGTTTCCAACATGGGTCACCCTGCCATGACGTATAATCACCATCTCAGCACGAGGACAAGAGGGGTCCAAGGTAATCACATTGGCATTGACCAATAGAATGTCTGGAACAGATAAATCTTTCGTAACGAATTCCTCCACGTTCACTCCTTCATTTGTGCTAAAAGTGCGAATGTAAGGAGATTTGATGCTTCATTTTCAGTTTTGAAGCTCCGATTCGTTAATTATATGTTATATGTGTGGAGAATATTATGTCAAGAACAAGATTCGATTTCCTTCTCTCCATAACATTAATACTTAAGTTGATAAAAGACTGTGTCGTCTCCCACCTGAGATGATCCCTTTTCATGACATATTTTTGACATGCCTGTCAACACATCGACTCAATCCGAAAAAAGGAGCAAAGAAATAAATCCTCCCTCCCTGCGTGGGAGGGATTAAGGGTAATACTGATGAATTAAGGGATATTTCTTTTAAACTTTTTCTATTTCAAAACTCAAATCTTCAAAGATTCATCACCCTTGATGGAAGAGGTGAGGGGGGAGTGAAAAATAGCTGGACAGTAAATGTATTTCTTTTTTATCAAACAGCTTGTTTCTCCCTCCCTCAATCCTTACCACCAGGTATGGGAGGATTTATTTCTTAATTTATGGCACATTAGTGCGTTTTTGTGAATAGCGTTCTGAATTTTAAAATACAAGGATCTGTCAGGAATGACTATTGCATAAAAAATGAAGGACTTTTTGTAAATGTTTGGGAGGATATCAAGATGAAAATATTGATTGCCGAAGATGATTTCAGTAGTCGGAAGTTATTGCAGAGTTTCCTTTCTGCTTATGGCGAGAGCGATATCGCCGCAAACGGAAAAGAAGCTCTGTCCGCATTTGTATTGGCCCATGATGAGGAAAAGCCGTATGACCTCATCTGCCTTGATATTATGATGCCGGAAATGAACGGTCAGGATACTTTGAAGGAAATTCGTAGGATCGAGGAAGAGAAAGGTATCTATGGTTCTAAAGCGGTAAAGATCATTATGACCACAGCCCTGGGTGACAGTAAGAATGTTTTGGGGGCTTTTAAATCTCAGTGTGATGGGTATATTAAAAAACCCATAGAGAAAGAAAAACTCTCACGCGTGTTAAGATCACTTAATTATTAAATGACCAACTAACTCACCGGGTAGCCAAAAAAGCAAATCAGAATGTAAGAACATACCTTTCTAAAAAAGAGAAAACCCAAACTTTTTCCCTAAAGAAGAAAGGCAGTATCATTGATTTCTTTCTATATGTTAATATATATTCAAATTCACTGCGTTGTCACTTGGAATTCTCGACGAAGTGCCATAATGTATGACGTATTCAAATTTTTCCCTCTAATCTTGTGAATTTTAATGTCTGACAACAGACACTTTATTGACAATTAATCAACGAAAAACACTGTTGAAGGATTAATTTATGGCTAAAAGTCAAATTAAACAAATATATAACGAAAGAAATTCAAAGATATACTCTGATCAGGTAAGACAGCTTTATTTGCATGCACCAATAAGTATGGTCGGTACATTGGTGAATTCTCTGATCCTGGCTTGTGTTCTTTGGAATGTTATTTCACACGAAGTGATAGCTCTATGGCTCGGTGTCAATCTGCTCATGACACTGTCCAGGTATATGATGATTTACAAGTATCGGAGGGTTCAGTTTGAATATTGTAAACAAGAACAGTGGGGCAGACTTTTTTTATACGGCACAACTCTCAGCGGAATCATTTGGGGTTCGGCAGGTGTATTCCTTTTTCCAGATCAATCAATTGCTCATCAGGTATTTCTCGCCTTTGTTATGGGAGGGATGGCAGCGGGTGCCATGGGGGCCTATGCAGTCCACATGACTACATTTCTGTCCTTTATTTTGCCGATACTGGTCCCCATTAATATACATTTCTTTATGCAGGACGGGACCTTTCCTACAACGATGGGTGCCATGATGATACTCTTTTCATTCATTATCATTTCTATAGCGAAACAATTGAATAATTCCATTACACAAGTATTTTTAATGAAGTTTCAAAATATCGATTTGGTCAATTGCTTAATGATACAGAAAGAAAGTGTTGAAAAACTCAACAAAGAACTTAACACTGAGATTATCGATCGCAAAAAAACGGATGAAGATCTGAAATTATCAAAGAAAAATGCTGAGAATTTGAGATATATTGCTGAAGACGCCACAAAAGCCAAAAGTGAATTTCTTGCTACAATGAGCCATGAAATACGTACTCCTCTGAATGGACTGATCGGAATGATCGATATACTTGCTGAGACCCAATTATCACCTGAACAAAGAGATTATTTCAATTCAGCACGCTTATGTACCGATTCTTTGCTGGTTTTAACAAACGACATCCTTGATTTTTCAAAGATTGAAGCTGGAAAGATGGATCTTGACATTATTGATTTTGACCTCAGAATTACACTCGAAGAAGTGACTGACATAATGGCTATAAAGGCTGAAGAAAAGGGTCTTGTATTTTCCTGCCTGATCCATGATGATGTTCCCACACTTCTCAGGGGAGATCCCGGACGTATACGACAGATCCTCACTAATCTTGTCGGTAATGCGATTAAATTTGTAGAAAAAGGGGCAGTTTCA
The DNA here is from genome assembly GCA_034190725.1 of Thermodesulfobacteriota bacterium. GTDB lineage: Bacteria > Desulfobacterota > UBA8473 > UBA8473 > UBA8473 > JAXHSZ01. Next base: position 5,547 of record JAXHSZ010000078.1, on the reverse strand, counting down.
ATCCATGTATCTCTAAAGAATGAAACGGAGTCGGATGCAACTTTATACGTTGAAGTGGCAGATACCGGTATCGGAATTCCAGCAAATCGGATTGATAGTCTCTTTAAATCTTTTTCTCAGGCTGATACTTCGACAACCAGAAAATACGGTGGAACGGGTCTTGGTCTTGCCATCTCAAAGCAGCTTGTGGAACTAATGAACGGTAGGATCGGCGTTGAGAGTGAGGTCGACGTGGGATCTGTCTTTTGGTTCACCATCGTTCTTAACAAACAGGGGGAATCCATTGAGAAGGGCCAGTCCATTCCCAAAGAAATTCGTGGAAGAAAAATACTTGTGATAGACAATAATGACATCGATCGGAGAGTTGTCATTCAACATTTGAAGGGATGGGACTGCCGTTTCGATGAGGCAAAAGACGGTGAAGAGGCTCTTTGGAAATTGCGCAATGGATTTGATCAAGAGGATCCATTTCATATTGCAATCATTGACATGCATCTGCCTGACATGGATGGAGAGTTCCTTGGACATAAGATCAAAACAGAGCAGAACCTGAATAGTACCGTCATTGTAATGGCCACATCCATAGGTAAAAAAGGTGATGCAACCAGATTGAGGGAGATCGGCTTTTCAGCTTATTTTACAAAGCCTGTAAAAAAATCCCATCTCTTTGAGTGCCTCACAACCGTTATTGGAATACAAGGTGATTCCTCAAAGCCTCTTATTACACGATATACACTTGAAGAAGACAAGATAGCGAATCTAAAGGCAGACCGAGTCTTACATGTGCTCCTGGCTGAAGACAATAAGATGAATCAGAAAGTGCTTGTAAATATGTTGAACACAATGGGTCATAGTGTGGTAGTATCTGAAAACGGTAAAGAAGCAGTTGAGGTGTTCAAGAAAAATTATGAGTTGAGAGTTGGGATGAATGACATGGAAAAGGGTTTTGAGAAAAGACCGTTTGATATAATCTTAATGGACGGGCAAATGCCTGAAATGGATGGGCTGGATGCTACAAGGGAAATCAGGATGTTTGAAAAGCTGAAAGCTCAATGCCCAAAGCTCAAAGGAAAAAAGAAGGAAGGAGAAACACCCTCTTGCAGTACACTTTCAGCTATCAGTCTTGAGCTTTCAGCTCAATCAGAGCACATCCCAATTATCGGAATTACGGCCAGTGCAATGAAAGAAGACCGCGAGCGGTTTTTAGCCGCAGGCATGGACGATTATTTGGCTAAACCCGTAAAGAGAAAAGACCTTGCTGCAATAATTAAAAGAATCACAACATTGCAAAATGCGAGTATATCTTGAGTGTCAAAAGTTTTTTATCGTACCGTACTTGATTCGGCATCCGGATTGCAAAATGTTTTGAAAAGACACTGGATTCCGGTATTCGCTGAAATAACATGGTGAGTTTTTCGTTCCTCATAGTTTAGGGCATGTTGGGATACATTACACTGTGCCCTTACATCTGAGGCTCTCGTAGAATTTTTTAAAAGAGCCATTTCTGGATGAATACAATTTCACTCTTAGGAAATCGTGTTTGTGAACTATTACCAAGTCTCATTCTAAGCCACTGGCTCTGATGGTGGTATTTTTTTGTGCTATATTGCACTGTTCTATGGAGGCAATGAGGAATGACCGAACCGACACAACCCATCAACATGGAAGAACTGATGGAGATAATGGATCATAATATTGAACTTGTAAAAGACTGTTTCAATGACTTCGTGAGCGATTATCCTGAGATGCTTGCCGACATTAAAAATGCAATAGATATCTCAGACGGCCCCCTTTTGAGTGAGCGTGCACATAAGATAAAGGGAACTTTGACATATCTGGCAGCTATACCTGCCGCTTCTTTGGCCTACAAACTAGAAGTCCTTGGGAAAAATGGAGACGTAGAACGTTCTATGAATATTTTTTATCTTCTTGAGGAAGAGTGCGAAACATTAAAGAAGTTTGTTACGCAATATAAAGGGTGACAAATTTTCATCACTGGATGGACACTATGTATACACTAAATGGAGCGATTCTTTCCTACTGCGAGGCTGTATCTTACTGAATCTGAAGTAAAATACGTTTTAAATCGAACCCACTGAAGAGTGAGCTTCACTTTCATCTAATTCGAAACGTTTTTTACTCCATATTCAGCAACCTACAACCTCTGGTGACGGCAAGAATCGTTCAATTTAGATATAAGAAAATTAAAAAGATGCTCTCATAGATGAGATAAGGAATATATTTCAAATACAGTAAAAAGAATGGAATATTATCTTTTTCGGATGACCATATTTCAGGGTATTGTTACATATTGTTACAGAATCGATATGATTCCTAAAGAAAAACAAAGTGTTTGCCGATGATAATTTAAGTGAAAGATCGGATGTTCAGTGAAGGCATTGAAGATTGAGATAATTTGAGGAAGAGGAGATGCATTGAAATCAGAGGGCGATTCAATGAAAAAAGGAGAATACCCGAGTATCCTTCTTGTGGACGGCAAACCGGAAAATCTGATTGAGCTGGAGACCATATTCGATCATTCTGATATTAATACTATGAAGGCTTTTTCCTGGGATGAGGCTCTGGATTTGATTGGAAAGTATGATTTCGCCGTTGTTCTTCTTCACATTGAGACACTGGATTTGAGTGTATCGGAAACAGTCCGATTGACGATGGGAAATGAGAAGATAAAAGACACTCCAATGATTTTTATAACTCCTGCCGGCAAAGTGCCTGTACATGCATTTAGTGATTTTGAATCAGGGCTGTTTGATCACCTCTTTAAACCTTTGGAACCGGAAGTTGTAAAGAGTAAGGTTGGAATCTTCATCGAACTTTACAGGCAAAAAAAATCGTTGGAGGAAGTGACCCAACATTTTGACCAACTTGTAATGGAACTGAATACGTCTAAAGAAATTATTAAAACACAAAATGAGAAGTTAAATGAAATCTCCATCCTCGACGGGCTCACGGGTCTGTATAACCATCATCATATGGAACAGGTTCTGGAGCAGGAGTTCAGCCGTTCCAAAAGATACAAATCTGACCTGTCATGCTTACTTATGGATCTGGATTATTTTAAGGGAGTCAATGACACCTTGGGACATGTATTTGGAGATTTCGTATTGAGGGAGTTTTCTATTCGTATGAAGAAATGTACAAGAGAATCGGACCTCTCCTTTCGATACGGTGGAGAGGAGTTCTTGGTTCTCCTTCCTCAAACCGATATCCATGATGCACAAATCGTAGCTGAAAAAATTCGAACCCTTTGTGAAAGCAAACCATATTATGATGGAAAAGATGCGAAAACAGTAACCATAAGCATTGGTTTGGCATCAATAAAAGCGCACCAGCCAATGGATGACAGGGAATTACTGGCCTATGCCGACAAAGCTCTTTATCGAGCCAAAGCAGAGGGGAGAAACAGAATCACTATCTATTCTGAAGAGTCAGTACCCTCTTCTCTCACTGAAAGAGTTCAGGATACTTTAAATATAAAATACTTAAAAGAAAATATCTCAGCTATTTTAGAAAAAACAAGGAAAGCATCCGTGGACTCTATAGAACTTATGGTTCGCGATTTGAATGCTTCACACTTCAGGGGGCCCAATGTTCGGGTACTGAAATATTTAGATCTTATGGGTGACAGGCTTCGTCTCCCCGCCAGTATCATTCATACATTAAAACGTGCAGCATCGCTTCATGACTGCTTTAAGATTTTGTTGGGACAGACGATAATGTCTGGAAAAAAATCCATGAATGATGAAGAGCGAAGTTTGGTTGAGGACCATCCATATATGTTGGCTGAATTAACAGATCTCTTTGATTTCTTTGCCAATGAGAGATCGATTCTTTTATGCCACCATGAAAATTATGATGGGTCCGGTTATCCTGAAGGCCTGAACAATGGACAAATTCCTCTCGGTGCCAAGATATTTGCCATAATAGATTCATTTGTATCTCAGACATCAAATCAGAACAATCAAAATATATTTTCTGTAGAGGAAGCGAAAAGAGCGCTAATAGAGGGGGCTGGAACTGAATATGATCCAAAATTAGTCGACATATTTCTGGATATCGTAGGAGAAGAAGAGAGGAATTGATCACTGAACATGAAAAACAGAGTATTGCAGCGAATCATCAAGAGCCACTGAGTCGTGATGACTCATAAATAAAAATCCAGCCGTTATTTCCTCATGGTTCATGGTGACTACAAGTCATGGGTGTTACTGGGGTGTAAGTAAATATAAATCAGAAATTCTAAAATTCATACTATCCACATGTTTCTCTATCTGCATGTTCATTATTAGACATGAACGTTGTATGATTTGAATAATCTTTTCTTCATGACTCAAGTTTGTCCTTAGAAGATTGTTTGAATAATACTGCTTTCTCATCAAACAGGTCTCTTTTTTAAAGTTTAAAATTTCTGATATTAACAGCTTCTTATTGAACCATTCATTATTAAAACCTTATGGAGGATATTCAGAATATTGGACTCCCATGCCATTTCTACCCTGACTGCCAGTATTGATTCTTTCCCCACATTACCGACTGTGGTGAACAGAGTCATGGATATAACTGCTGACCCGGAAAGTTCCGCAGAAGATCTTATGCACATTATCCGTCCGGACCAGTCTCTTACAACAACTATCCTGAAAATGGCTAATTCTGCTTTCTTTGGCCAGATGAGAAAAGTGAGTTCTCTGCAAAAAGCCATTATTGTTTTAGGCTTTTCAGAGGTGAGAAATATCATTCTGGCAAAGGCTGTATTCAACAGCTTTAAGAACCTCAATAATGGCGGGGAATTCGATATACGAAAACACTGGGAGCATTCTTTTGTATGTGGGCTTGTATCTCAAAGTATTGCAGAAAAACTAGAACAGTCATGCGGTGATTTTTTTGTAGCCGGTCTTCTGCATGATATAGGAAGGCTGCTCATGCATTTGGCTTTGCCATCAGAACTTTCAAATATAATAAAGATGACAGGCCATTTGAGGTTTATGATGTTTCACATGGAAGAAGAAAAGTTTGGAATAAGCCATGATGAAGTAGGGATGAGACTTTTAAAAAGGTGGTTCTTTCCTGAAACTCTTCTGACGGCAGTGGGTTATCATCACAGGCCTTATGAAGAAAAAACGCACATTCTCTTTTCTCGAGTCGTGTATGTAGCTGACAGGTTAACTCACCTATTAACACTCCAGGAAAACAAAGAAGCTGATAAATATTTGAAAAGGGAATCTATTTATCCGGAAATAATCAGCATAATCCAATCAATGGGAAAAGAGTGGAATAATGTTGACTTGGACGGATTCCTATTGGAACTTTCTCAGATAAAAAAGGAAGAAGCTGGGACTTTCGACCTGTTTTTCTCTTAGAAACCTCAATTGGATAGAATTCAATTCACTTCTCTCTTATTCCTATTCTCAAAAATCCTGAATGTATGAAAAACAGATTTTAAAATTCAAAAAACATTCCCAAAATGAATTGCTCCACTGAATGAGTTGAGTTTCATATTAGAGAAGCTCTATCAAAGCCGATGAAACT
>JAXHSZ010000077.1:0-4272 GCA_034190725.1 Thermodesulfobacteriota bacterium | reverse complement strand
TTTCACAGTGATGGTGGGAACCTCACCGATGCCTGCCCTCACGCCTGATCGGGTTGCACTCCCCGAAAGAATGATCAACATATTTGTGCCAAGGTTGGCAATCTCCTCTTGAACGCGAAAACTTGCACCCTGCCCAATGCCAGTCATGGCAATCACTGCCCATACTCCAATGATCACACCGAGCATTGTCAGAATGGATCTCAGTTTGTTTCGACGCAATGCGACCAGTGAAATTCTCAGAGTCATGAGGAAAAAGCTCATCATCGTCTCTCTTATCTGGTATAGATTTTCAGATATCAAACTTCACGTTTTATTTGAGAACAGTGAAATAGAAAGCTTTCAGCAAGCTTTAACAGCGGTCAGATTTTAATGCGTGTATTGTCTGAGCATTCAAGTGAGTTTTACACGGATTAAAATCTGATTATCGTTAAAGCGACTCTTTTCGCACGTTATCGAGGATTCCGACCAATAATGCTGTGAAATTTGATATATAAAAATCTATATTATATCCTTTTCTATTCTTCCATCCCTAAATGTAATGTTTCTCGATGCGTATGCTGCAATACTGTTCTCATGAGTCACGAGGATGATGGTGATACCAAATGTTTGATTCAATTCTTTTAAAATCTCCATGATCTCGATGGATGTATTGCTGTCGAGATTGCCTGTGGGTTCGTCGGCCAGAATAATGGACGGATTGTTGATGAGGGCCCTGGCAATGGCAACCCGCTGCTGCTGCCCCCCGGAAAGCTGACTTGGATTGTGATGTTCCCTGCCTTTGAGGCCCACTTTTTCAAGAGCATTCAATCCTCTCTCCCTTTGTTCCCTGTGGGGTGTCCTCGTGTACACAAGAGGAAGTTCAACATTTTCAAGAGCTGTCATACGCGCAAGGAGATTGAATGACTGGAACACGAACCCGATCTTCTGATTCCGAATTTCCGCCATCCTGTCTCTGCTGAAGGAAGAGACGTCCTGGTTTTCCAGATAATAACTCCCCTCGGTCGGTGTGTCCAGGCAACCAACAATATTGAGAAAGGTGGATTTTCCGGATCCTGAAGCTCCGGTGATGGAAACAAACTCCCCTTTGGAGATGGTCAGATTCAGGTCTTGAAGGGCATGAACCTTCACTTCTCCCAGTCGATAAATTTTCACAAGGTTTTTCACCTTGATGATCTCTTCTCTCTTTTCGCTCATGTATTCCTAAAATCTTCTGAACATAAACTTGAATGATTTGCCTTTTGATTGTTTGGATGACTTTATTATTCCGGTGATTACCTGATCCATTTCTTCCAGATCACCCGAAATGATCTCCGTGTTCACCTCGTCTGCGATGCCCACCACTACGGACACAGATTGAGGTGTTCCGTCCGGATCCAACCTCCAGACTACGGCCTTTCTCTTGCGACCCTCTTCCTCCGCTTTACGCCGACTGTCTCTTGCCTTGATGATCATGTCGAATCTTTTTCTTTGCTCCTCAGTCAGCAACATTCTGATCTGCTGTCTGATATTCATTCGCAGACCTTCCGCCCTGTCCCGTATGTCCATGCCGGATCTTCGATCTGCTCTGAGTCGGGCAATCTTATCCTTTGATCCTTTAAAAATATCTTTGATTCCTTGTACCTGGTCGTCAGAGAGCCCCAATGCAAATGATAATTTTTTCAGGGCTGCTTCACCCAGGGCCGAAATTTTCTGTTCTCCATCATCTTGGATTGTTTTCTGCCCGGATTCAGGTTTGAAACGCAGCGCCGTATTGGGAATTCTGAGTACCTGGTCCCTCTTATCGATAATAATAGAGACATCAGCCGTCATTCCAGGTTTCAGTCTGAGAGACCGATTATCAACTTCAATAATAACATTGTATGTGACCACGTTTTGAACGGTTATTGGAGCATTTCTGATTTGGATCACCTTTCCCCTGAAGTTTTCATCGGGATACGCATCAACCGTAAAGAGTGCTTCCTGATCAACACGGAGCCTTCCTATATCCGCTTCGCTGACATTTGCTTCAACCTGCATCTGTGACAGATCCTCGGCAATGAGAAAGAGAACTGGGGCCTGAAAACTTGCAGCTACTGTTTGACCCACATCCACATTTCTGGAGATAACAATACCATTTACCGGAGAGCGAATGACAGTATGATCCATGTCAAGTTCAGCGGATTCCAATCCGGCTTTCGCCTGCTTTTTTCTGGCCACAGCCTGCTCGAACCTTGCTTTTGCAACCTCCAATTGAGCCTCAGCAGACCTGAGTTTTGATGATGTGGCTTCATAATTGCTTTCAGCTCTGTTTCGCTTGGCAAGAGCTGAATCGTACACTGCCTTTGAAGAATCTCTATTGTCCTTGGAAACAATCTGTTTTTTGTAAAGTTTTTCAGTCCGTGTGTAAACTCTCTCAGCATCGGAAAGGGCTACCCGTGCACTTTCTATCTCTGCCCGAGCGGCCTCTTCTAAAGCCCTTGCGTTTTCAATGGTTGCAGTATAATTCTTCACCTCTGCCTTGGCAATATGAACTGCAGCTCTTGCTGCCGCAAGGTTTGCCTCAGCCTGTTTCACCTTCACTTTGAATGGAGCCTGGTCAATCAGTGCGATTATTTGTTGCTGTTCCACTTCTGAATTAAAGTCCACTAAGAGTCTTTGAATAATCCCTGATATCTGACTGCCCACCTCAACAGTGCTCGTGGCATTAATAGTTCCGGTAGCGCTTACGGTCAAAGAGATCTCTCCCCTTTCCACTTTTGCGGTAAGATATTTGACCGGTGGATTCTCCTTATTGCTCAGAAGAAAGAACCAAAATGCTACTGCAGCAGAAATGATGATAATGATCGTAATGAATGAAATCGACTTTTTTTTCATGTGGTTCTACTTCACCTCATGAGTGTTCATTCATAAATGGTTGTTTTCCCCAATCTCTGTGTCAGACTCAGATGTAGGGGCACATTGCTATGTGCCCCTACATACCCATGTTTTCTACTGTGAGAATCTTCGCCTTCCTTAACCTCACCAAAAATATCTCATTCTGGATGAACACTCATGAGTTGGAGTCAGATCGCAACTCTTTGTGACTTTTTAAAAAGTTCTGTGACGATTTTAGCAATTTAACATGTTGAAGAAACACATTGATAGCAGTGAAAATCAGACCTAAGTTAAGCGATTCTTTCCGTCACGAGAGGTTGAAGGTTGCTGAATATGGAGTAAAAAACGATTCGAAGCGAATGAAAGTGAAATCATCCCTTCAGTGAGTCCGATTTGAAACGTTTTATGTTTCAGATTCAGTAAGATACAGCCGCGTAGTAGGAAAGAATCGCTTAACTTAAGTCTGAATATCGAATATCTCAATCCGAAATAAATATTCAATATCAAATGACTAGAATTCAAAATAATCACAAACTGACGCTGTCGTTTTCGTTTACGTCATTGAGATTTCTGTCATTGGAATTTGTTTCGCGTATTGATCTTTGAATTTGGAAGTTCAGTGCTGCTTAAAATGGATGAAATGGAGTGCTGTTACATCAAGGTCTTATATCATTGATTTTTATATCTTACAATTCTAATGAACGTGTGTCAAGATAAAGACAGAGCAATCAGTGAAAACATGAAAGAGACAAACAAATTATTTCTAGTTCTTTCCTTTGCATCATGGCTCGATTCCCAACATCAGCGCTCCAAGACATAAGGGCTTGTGAGAAAAAAACTTTTCATTTTCGCGTCCATCTTTGCCTTAAATACGGGTACAGGAATGCTAACTTATTATCGCATATGCCATAGTGAGTCCATCCAGAAATGAAATATTTCTTACAGGATCAAGGAAGATGAAGATTTTAATCCCGGTGAATACATTGGGTATGTCGGGTCACGTTGCTACGTGCCCTTACATCTGAGTCTGACCTGTCTGCGTTCGGTCATGCACAGGCAGACGTAGAGATTTCGGAAAAGAGCCATTTCTGGAGACACACTCAGCATGAAAGCTCTAAATAATCGGATGCATAGTGACCATTTCGCATGAAATCGTCTTGCCTTAAACCAAGATTTGATATATAGGAATAGGCATAAAACGAAAATATGAAACTATGCTCAAGGAGTATTATAGACAAAACACTCAGATTGCGTTTGTGACGAGGGCATGTCAAGTGGGGTACGGTTTTTTCCCGGACTTTTTGAGATATTATCAACTATCTAGTGCCCGAACGAAAACTGTCTTTTTCGCCAATCTCTGCGTCAGATAAAAATTTTAATCCTCAAAATATTCAATATATTCCTGCGGTTAAAATTTTG
>JAXHSZ010000076.1:0-3037 GCA_034190725.1 Thermodesulfobacteriota bacterium | reverse complement strand
TCCGGCGAGAACATCGTCCAGCATGATTGCTGGAATCGCAAATATGAGTTCATCATCCCTCGTCATTGCAATGGTTCTGTCCCCGATGCCCGGTAAGACCACACTGGGTTCCCTTTTTAATATGGTTTGGACAATTCCGTCGGAACACGAAGCAACGGCACTCTGGGACGAAAAAACCTGTCTTCCACCGCTCTTGTACAGAGTCGAATGGGTCAATGGTATGATTTGAGCAGGGTTACAGTAGACCATGATCAAGTCCGGTTCTATTTTTGTACGCTCCAAAGGTGACATCACAAGACCTTCATATTCTCCCTCCTGGAATTTGTAGATGGAATCGAGTGTCTTTTTTGCTGCGGTGGTATTTTTCATAAATCCGGCTTGAACCCAGCCGTTCATCAGGTTCTCCTCATCATTGGGTGTCCTCCACCCAAAAACGATTCTGCCTGCACAGTTGATACTGTCCTCCCCGGTCATTCCAACGGTCCATCCGTACATTCGTGCCATGCTCAATCCCTGGCATACGGGGATCTTGATCCCGAGATGCTCTTTGGGCCTTCTCACTTTATCAGGAAAATCAGAAGCACTCTTATAAAGTTTCACTGCTACGGGGAATGTTGTGGGTCGTATAAGGGTGTTGAGCCTTCTTCCCTTTTCATTCCAGCTTTCCATGATACCCTCCACTCCCTCTTTTATGAACCCTCATCACAGTTCCAATACCTCAAGTATCTTGTCCAGCTCAGGAGGCATTGTTATTGGTTCCGTCGATATCTTGATGGCCGTCTCCGGATCCTTTAATCCATGCCCTGTCAATGTACAGACAATTGTATCGCCTTTTTTGAAATATTCCTTTTTGTTCAGTTTGATCACTCCGGCAACCGAAGCTGCTGATGCGGGTTCGCAAAAGATCCCTTCATGTTGTGCAATGAGTTTATACGCCTCTAATATCTCTTCATCAGACACCATGTCAATGGTTCCACCCGACTCGTCTCTGGCTGCCTCAGCACCTTTCCAGCTTGCCGGATTCCCTATCCGAATGGCCGTTGCCACAGTCTCCGGCTTCATAACGATCTCTCCTTTGACAATAGGTGCTGCGCCCTCTGCTTGAAATCCTATCATCTTGGGAAGGGACTCGATCTTATGACACGATTTATATTCTTTATATCCCTTCCAATACGCAGTTATATTGCCTGCATTCCCTACGGGGAGAGAATGGAATTTTGGCACAAAACCCAGTTGGTCACAGACCTCAAAAGCAGCTGTCTTTTGTCCCTCAATACGATATGGGTTCAAAGAATTCACCATGGTAATAGGGTATTTCTCTGATATCTCCCTTACGATATTGAGGGCCTCATCAAAATTTCCTTCCACCTGAATGACCACAGCGCCATGCATCATTGCCTGAGACAGTTTTCCCAGAGCGATCTTCCCTCTTGGAATGAGTACGTAAGCCTTCAGTCCCCCCCTAGCTGCATATACAGCGGCAGATGCAGAGGTATTGCCGGTAGATGCACAGATAACTGCTTTGCTTCCTTCGTCAGCAGCCTTTGATATGGCAACAGTCATCCCCCTGTCCTTAAAGGAACCCGATGGATTAAGGCCCTCATACTTTAAATAAATCTCGATGTCCTTATTTATATGATCCTGAAGATTACCCGCAAGAATAAGGGGCGTATTCCCCTCATTGAGACTCACAACCTTTGAATCATCTTTAATTGGTAAAAAATCTCTGTATTCCTCTATTATTCCAGGCATAATTCCCCCTTCTCAGCTACTCCCTCGTCCTCTATACGAATCAAAACAGTCTTGTCAAGAGTTATCGGCATTGTATCAATCTCATCCAGTGCTTCCCGAACATTTGCCTCCTTTGCTTCGTGGGTCAGCATAAAGATAGGAACAGCTCCCTCAATCTCTCTTCCCTTCTGTATAACAGATGAGATACTGATGTCAAGATTGCCTAATATACCGGAAATCTTGGACAGAACTCCAGGACGATCCACAGCGGAAAACCTCAGGTAATATCTGCTCACGATATCATTCATCTTTTTGATCGCTTGTTTTCTCATGTTCGCATATTGAAAAGAAAGGGCAGGTACCCTCTGGCAGGCACCTGTCATTATATTCCTGCAAATTTCAAGAATATCACTTACCACCGCACTCCCCGTTGCCATCATCCCGGCCCCTTCTCCATAAAACATGGTGGAACCTACGGCATCTCCATTGATAAATATGGCATTATACGCTCCTTCCACCGTAGAAAGAAGATGCGTATTGGGCAACAATGTTGGATGAACCCTGGCCTCAACCTGTGCGGATTCTTCCTTGGCAATAGCCAATAATTTTATTGTATACCCAAGTTCTCTGGCGAATTCGATATCCAGAGGGGTGATCTTGGAGATCCCTTCAATATATATATCCTCAAGCTGTACCTCTATCCCGTATGCTAAAGACAGGAGTATGGATAATTTATGAGCCGCATCAATTCCCTCGATATCCAATGTGGGATCTGCCTCTGCGTATCCTCTCTTCTGAGCCTCTTTGAGCACATCCCCAAATTCCTTGCCTCGACTTGTCATCTCCGAGAGGATATAGTTTGATGTGCCGTTGAGAATGCCAAACATCACTTCTATATTATTGGCAGCCAGACCTTCCTTTATGGATCGAATAATGGGGATACCTCCGCCTACACTCGCTTCAAAGCCGATATCCACCTTTTCTCTATAAGCCTCTTTGAATATCTCAGGGCCGTGAACGGACAAGAGAGCTTTATTCGCAGTAACCACGTGCTTCTTCTTTTTAATAGCCTCAAGGATGATCTCTCTGGCTGTATCCTCACCACCAATAAGCTCAATGATGACGGATATATCTGGATGATCGATCAGGCGATAAGGATCTGTTGTGAAAAGTGCCTTGTCTACCGCTACACCTCGATCAGAGGTGACATCGAGGTCTGCAATCCCCCTGAGCACAATGGAAGCGCCCAAACGATCCTCAATAATCCCACTATTTTTCTGAAGAAGTTTCACTACGCCTGTTCCGA
>JAXHSZ010000075.1:0-3541 GCA_034190725.1 Thermodesulfobacteriota bacterium | reverse complement strand
CAGGAATTGAAAGGTTTCGAATTTATACCGATCGACCAATCGATTGAAGATCTATACAAATGGTATGAACAGAATATCGATCTTATTGACATAGCAAAGGAGAGATGGAATGTATAAAAAGGCACTGATAACAGGGATTACCGGCCAGGACGGAAGTTATCTGGCAGAATTCTTACTCTCCAAGGGCTACGAGGTTCATGGGCTTGTACGGAGGTCGAGTACCTTTAATACAGACAGGATCGACCATATATATGAGGATCCCCACGAGGCCAGTGTAAATCTCTTCCTCCATTATGGAGATTTGAATGATGGTGGGCAATTGAATAATCTTATTTACAATATCAGTCCAGACGAGGTTTATCACCTAGGGGCCCAAAGCCATGTAAGGGTTAGCTTTGATATGCCGGAGTTTACCGGGGATGTTACCGGGCTTGGGACTACCAGGATTTTAGAGGCTATCCGAAGAAGCGGCATCAAGACCAGGTTTTATCAGGCCAGTAGCAGTGAGATGTTTGGGGATGCCCCCGCACCTCAGAATGAAGAGACCCCTTTCAGACCGCGGAGCCCCTATTCCGCAGCCAAGGTCTATGCGTACTGGATGGTACGGAATTATCGGGAAGGCTATAACATGTTCGCCTGCAACGGCATCCTCTTTAATCATGAGTCGCCACGGCGGGGGGAAACCTTTGTGACAAGAAAGATCACTAGGGGAGCTGCTAGGATAAAATTAGGATTACAGAAGAGATTGTATCTGGGGAATCTGGATGCACGGAGAGACTGGGGGTATGCTAAGGAATTCGTTGAAGCAATGTGGCTCATCCTGCAGCAAGACAGGCCGGATGACTATGTTGTAGCCACGGGAGAGGTTCATTCGGTGAGGGAATTTCTCTATGAGAGTTTCGGTTATTTAAACCTTGATTGGCATGACTATGTGGAGACCGATGAGCGGTACTTTCGTCCTATCGAGGTTGAGGTCTTGATCGGTGATGCACGCAAGGCAAAAAAGGAATTAGGCTGGGGTCCGAAGGTTACCTTTAAGGAATTGGTAAAGATTATGGTTGATGCTGACCTGGAGGCAGAAAAGCGTATCCTGAACGGGATCCAAAATCAGAAAGAACTATGATCGAGCTTCTCTAGAAATGTATCCCGGGCTGCAAATAAAAGGAGTAAGGAGTAGGACGTAAAAACTGACAGGCAAATTATACTCTCTGCTTGTGGCAGTTCGTTATGTTTGAATTGAATACTTTCAGAACCAAACTTACCCGGCACCCGGGAGAATACCCATGGAGCAGTATGGCAGTTTACCTTTATTGAATGGGACGTTTATTGAATGTTATTGAATGGGACGTTGTTGAAAAATTTGACTTTTTCTATATACCTGAATGGGTTTTTCACAGTTATCTCGTGGTACTCTTGACCATCGCTGAAATCCCTGATATGAGGTAGGCGTTTACGGATTCTATGTTCACAGGTTTCAGGTTCAAAAAGAACGCAGTGACTTCTAAAAGTTTCCTCTCACGACACCTGAAGAAAGAAACACCTTATTATCGCTCATAAAGCTTCTCTCTCCTCCACTCTCCCTTTCCAATATTCATACTGAACCGTTCAAAGGACATCTCAAGCTCTTTCACTGACTGGAGCTTTTGTAGACGTTGAATGGGACGTAAATGGTGTACGAAAAAAGTATGTGATTATTTGCAGCGGGATGGAAGCATGGTGAAGAAAGTATGGGAGACCTTTTTTGTTACCGCGACGCGTACGCGTCGCGGTAATGCGGCGTTGACTCCGTCTAATGGCTTGCCAGTGCCGCGCAAGCGCTGCGCTAACAAGCCATTAGACCAACAGCCATCCGTCCGACCGCGAGCGAGCTCGCGCCCGGCCGAATGGCCGTTGGTCAACGCCGCATTATCCCTCGTCATTTGTGTTTATTAGCTCAGGTATAATAATCTGTATACCTAAATTCGGATTTATTGCTTTTGCTCCTATTGACTGTGCTGCATGGAGCAACACATCGTCGGCAGACACAAGTACCATCTCTTCAAGTTCACTGAAGAGATCAAAGGTAGCAAGATGTATGGCGTCGAGGGTGCGCAACCCTAATGTTTTCCCTAATCGATTTATAAGAGTCTCTGCCTCGGCAAGAACAGCAGCACCAACTTTTTTGGTATTGAATTTGGAAGATAAAAGTGACAGGCAGATTATACTTTATACTTGCGGCGGTTTGTTATGTTGAGCTCAATTCCGTCAGAACCAAAATTACCCGACACCCGGGAGAATACCCATGGACCTGTACTACAGTTGACTTAAGAGGCAGGGTCTTTGCTCCCTCAGAAGTGTGGAAGACCAAGGGGGTAATTATAAGACAGCTGTCAGCGGTAAGCGATCCGCATTCAGCTTAAGACTGTGGAAATCCTTATTTTAATGGCTGATAGCTCAAAATCTTCATTTTAAGAATACCTCATTAACTCCTTATAATTTAAGGTTTTTCTAGATTTTCGTTCAGGTACTATATACGTTCTTGAGTTATGGGGCAAGAGAAAAAATCGGACAATACTTGACATTTTGTAATATAGTGTCATACACTATAATTCAATAGAATACAATCTGAGACCTTGAAAAATGTCCCTTTTCCCTAACTTCCGTTTCTGGCTCGTATTTTAATTCTCAAAATACCCAATGTATTCCTCCAGTTAAAATCTTCGTCATCTTTGAACTTGAACAAAATTGAATATTTTTCAAAGGTCTTAAGCTATAGGGAGGCTATATGCGCACAGTTCAAAAAAGTTTGCGGATACCCCGAGAGATCTTGGAAGAAATTGAAAGAATTGCCAATGAGTCTGGCCGTGATTTCTCTTCCATTACTAAAGATCTTCTCACGGAAGCCATAAAGGTGCGCCGTTGTCCCGGCATTGCATTTGCCGATGGCGTGAGTGGAAGAAGAGCAAGAGTTGCAGGAACCGGTCTGGAGGTTTGGGAAATCACTATGACTTATAAAAGCGTTAATCAAGATTTTGAGCGTCTTAAAAAAGCTTACCACTGGTTGACCGAGCAGCAGTTAAGGGCGGCAATAGGATATTATACTGCATACCAAGACGAGATTGACCACCAGATTGAGCGAAATGAATCTTGGTCCAAAGGAACGATTGTCAAGCAGTATCCTTTTCTAAGCGGGAGTGGCAGGTGAAATATTACTTGGACCTAAATTGAGCGATTTGGTGGTGCAGCGAGTTTTTCACAAGAGAAATCTGACTTCGCAAAGAGGAATTGACGGATAAATATCACAAAGAAACAAGCATTGAAAAAAAAGCACAAGAATTATCGAAAAAATGACTTCAACGCTGAAATTTAGACGTAATTCTCCTCTGTTATTATATGTAACTTATCGATTTTAATAGGTATCTATATACTCGGTAATGGCAGCTGATTATTGCATCTAACCCACAGGTCTGAAAAATGTAGCCGATCCCATGCCGACTGTGTTATCTTTAAAATTACCTTTCCACCATGACAGACTATTTTACCCGCAATATCTACCAAATGC
>JAXHSZ010000074.1:0-2241 GCA_034190725.1 Thermodesulfobacteriota bacterium | reverse complement strand
CTCAGTAATTATGCAAAACAACGGCAGAAGGAAAACTGCTCCACCTGGGAATGGTGATGTGTCAGGAAATAAGAGGTTGAATTGTCTGTACGGCCCAACAATGTATCCGCATTGAACAAGCTCTTCAGTTGCATATGAATATGAAAAGTCTATTTCATGCCGAACGGCCCCTCCTTCTCAATACCATGAGATTTCCAAAGGAGTTACGCATCTTGGTTCTTGCGCCTCATCCGGATGATTTTGATGAAATCGGTGTGACAATGAGATTTTTCCGAGATAATGGGAATCCAATTTACGTTGTTGTGGTAAGCTCCAGTGCCAGCGGTGTAGCGGACAACTTCTGTGATCCGCCGACAAGGCAGAACAAATCTGCAATCCGAGAGGAAGAACAGAGAAGAAGTTGTCGGTTTTTCGGATTGCCCCAATCACGCCTTACTTTTTTGCGATGTCATGAAGATGAAGCAGGACATCCTGCCGAAACTCAGGAAAATCTTGAACGCATAAAACAATGCCTTCTTGAGGAACAATGTGACATGGTATTTCTTCCCCACGGCAATGACACGAATCTCGGGCACCGGAGGACGTATTCTATGTTTCAAAGGATCGTATCACAAATGAACCGTCCGATTACGGCACTTTTGAACCGCGATCCCAAAACAATAAGTATGCGTTACGATCTCATGACTCCTTTTGGGACATCGAAGGCACTTTGGAAGGCACGGCTGCTTCGCTTCCATGAATCACAGCATCAACGAAACCTCAGTACAAGGCACCAAGGTATTGATGACCGTATACTCGGAGTAAACAGGGAAACAGCATCCAGATTTTTGACAGATGCCGTTTATGCAGAAGCATTTGAGCTTGAGTTTTGGGGAGATTGAATCATAAAATAAAGGTATATGCCATAAGGAGTAAGAGAAAGTATGTCTATGATATATGCCTTTTGTGAACGATAACCAAACATCTTAATCCGTAAACCTGAGAAAGGAAAACCATGGATATTTTTTCTGAAATCAAAAAGATTCTCGTCAAGCAGCTCGCATTGGATGAAGGAGAGGTTGTTCCTGAAGCCCACCTCCAGGACGATCTGGGTGCGGACTCCCTCGGATTATTGAACCTGGCTGAGGCCTTGAGTGAGCTCTATGAAATAAATGTCATAGGTGATGATATAGTGGAACTCGAAAATCTCGATGAACTGGTGAAACTTGTTGAATCAAGAATAGCGTCAAAATAGGATATACCTCTGGGCTTCCACACATCAAATTTCACAACATTGTCAATTGGAATTCTCGACAATGTATCACAATGTATGACTCACCAGGATTTCCCCCCCTCCGGCCTTACAAAAGAGAACATCTGAAAACATTACAAAAAGAAGGGAGCAAAAGATGGAATACCCAAAAATGATCAAGGAGCCGTTCGAACAGCATACCGTCAAACCCAACCTCCAGGACTATAATAAGATGCGTGAGGAATTCAACTGGGAAATGGTCTCGAACGAACTTGATTGGTTTGACAGTGAACATATCAATATCGGCCATATCGCCGTTGATACGCACTTGAAAACAGATATACGGGATAAAAAGGCCCTCATATGGGAGAGCACAAAAGGTATAATCGAGGAATACACTTTTGCGGAATTAGCGCGCCTCAGTAACAAATTTGCCAATGTACTGGTCAATGAGCTTCTTCTGCAAAAAGGAGACAGGGTATTTTTCTTTCTGGAGCGAGTGCCTGAAATCTTCATCAGCATATTGGGCACACTGAAGGCAGGTTGTATTATTGGCCCCCTGTTTTCAGCTTTCGGACCCGAGGCTGTAAAGGATCGTCTGGTGGACAGCGAGGCAAAAGTGCTTGTCACAAGTCCTGTTCTGAAAAAGAAGATACGTGAAATTCTGCCTGAACTTCCGGCTCTTGAAAGGGTCATCATGGTCCACCGGGGGAAGACAACGGATGGTACCGAAGATTTATCATATGAAGACGTTATGGCCGAAGCCTCGGATGAATTCGACTCGATCAAAACAAACAAAGAAGATTACGCAATCATGCATTACACCTCAGGCACCACAGGCAAACCCAAAGGGGCGGTCCATGTTCACGGAGCAGTTGTGGGGCATTATACAACTGCAAAGTATGTCCTCGACCTTCAAAGGCAGGATATTTACTGGTGCACTGCGGATCCGGGATGGGTCACCGGAACGTCGTATGGGATGTTCGGTCCCTGGTCGAACGGCATCACCC
>JAXHSZ010000073.1:0-4002 GCA_034190725.1 Thermodesulfobacteriota bacterium | reverse complement strand
TCCGGATTTTCAGTTCGAGGATTGTCCGATGTGATTATCGTTAAATCACTGTACTTTCCGGATATACCCCCCATCAAAGGCCTCTTCAGCCTGTCCCGATCTCCACCGCACCCGAATACGGTGATTATCCTCCCCTTTGCAAGGTCCTTTATGGCTTTAAGAGTTCTTTCCAGAGCATCTTCGGTGTGGGCATAATCAACTATTATATGAACATCTTCACTGTTCTTAATATGTTCGAACCTTCCGGGGACTCCGTTTAAATCTTCAATACCATCTCTGATGTATTCCAGTGGTATATTCTGGCTCAAACATGTGCTTGCGGCTGCCAGAATATTGTACAGATTGAATTCTCCTATCAGTGATGATCTGACCTTTATATTGCCTTCAGGTGTATTTATCTGTGCGGATATCCCGTCTAAATTCAGGATGGTAGCCTCAGGGAAAACCTGGGCTTTACTTTTTACTCCATAATAGATGACATCTCCGGTGACATCATCAGCGAGATTTCTGCCCATCGGATCATCGTTATTTATGATGGCAAAGCAACCCCTTTCATCGTCCTCTGCGGCAAGATATTGTCTGAACAGTTTGGCCTTGCTTTGAAAATAATGATCCATAGTCTTATGATAATCCAGGTGATCCTGAGAGAAATTTGTAAACACACCTGCATGAAATGAAAGTGCTTCTACACGTTTCAAATCGAGTGCATGAGATGAGACCTCCATCACAACATGAGTCACTCCGTTATTCACCATTTCTCTCAAAATTTTTTGAAGGTCAAGGGATTCCGGTGTAGTTATCGATGCCGGTATTGACAGATCAGAATAACGATATTCTATTGTTCCGATAATCCCCGTGTTGAAACCTGCTTTTTCAAAAATTGACCCGATAAGATATGAGGTGGTAGTCTTTCCATTGGTACCTGTTATGCCGATGAGAGTAAGATGAGAGGAAGGATTTTTGTAAAATTCGGCTGACATTCGGGCCATTGCGAGTCGAGAATCAGGAACTTTAATAACCGTCACATCCCTCTCTTCCTTTGGCACTTCTTCAACAACAACCGCCTTTGCACCCATATCAACAGCCTCTTCAATGAAGTCATGCCCGTCAAGTTTATTTCCTTTTATGGCGAAAAAGAGAAAATCCTTACCGGCCTCTTTGGAATTGTATGAAATTCCACTCACCTTGAGTGACCTGTCACCTATGACTTCCTTTTCATCGAGGACTTTGATCAAATCATTCAGTTTCATTATGCCGCTAAAGTGAAATTTTTCATCGAGTGCCATGAATCATTCAGAGTCAACAAAACAACCCTTGAGATCAAGACTCATACATTACAAACACATTCTTACGATGATTGCCGAAACGTAACGAAGCACTTCTGACCGGCTTTCGGTCGAATTCCCGGTCTTAGGCTTTGTTTCACAACTCTCCCGCTTCCAACAATTCTGACATCTATTTTGGCCCCCTGCATAATTCTCAGCACCTGTCTTATACTCATACCTGTAAGATCCGGCATAATGAATTTTTCCGATTTGGCCTTTTTCTTCCTTTCAATTGTGGACTTTTTATTGTAACTGGTATTTACAATTGATCTGGATGAATGAACGATGCTTCTGGAAACCGCCTTATTTGGGAGAACTCCACGGTAATGAAGTGTTTTCTCAGCAATTTTCTTGAATACGGGGCCGGCAACTTGACCTCCAAAATATTTCCCTTTTGGTTCGTCAATAACCACTATTATTGAAACTTCAGGATCATCTGCAGGCACAAATCCCATAAACGATGCCAAATATTTTTCCTTGTAATATCCGCCTGAAGAGAGATCAGCTTTCTGTGCTGTTCCGGTCTTTCCAGCCACATTATATCCATTCAGACGAGCCTCGGTACCTGTTCCGCCTTCAAGTACTGTGTTCTTCAATATGGAAGCCACTTCCTTGGCCGTCTTTTCAGAGATAACCCTTCTTACTATTTGAGGTTGAAACTCCTTTATGATATTCCCTTCATGGGTAACGATCTGTTTTACAATGTGGGGCTTCATCAAGTATCCTTTATTGGCGATTGCTGAAAGTCCTGTAATCAACTGAAGTGCAGAAACCGATATTCCCTGTCCAAATGAGATCGTATGAACTGCAATCTGAGACCATTTTCTGGGTGATCTGACCAATCCCGGAGTTTCTCCAGGCAAGGAGATACCTGTTCTCTCTCCAAAACCGAATTTTTTTATATATTCGCATAACGTCTCCTTGCCCACTTTCACTCCCAATTTTCCCATGCCGATATTGCTGGAGACCTTTATTATATTTTTCAAACTCAACCAGGCATGAGAATGAACGTCATGAATGGTTTTCCTTCCAATGCTGTATGAACCGTTTTCACAAAAGAAGATATCCCTCTGAGATACAATGCCTTCCTCCAGTGCCCCTGCCAACAGAAATACTTTAAAGGTTGAACCGGGTTCAAAGCTATCTGTGACTGCTCTATTTCTCCAGGAAGAGGGGGAGTACTTCCAAAAGACATTGGGATTAAAGCGCGGATGATTTGCGACAGCCAGTAATTCTCCATTTTTAGGATCCATCACAATAACGATCCCGCTCTTTGCGTTGGTTTTCGTTATAGCATTCTGTAGTTCTTGTTCTGCGATATACTGTATGGTCTTATCAATTGTGAGTACCAGATCATTGCCGATTAAACAATCCTTCTGACCTAAACCATAGCTAAAAATTATTCTTCCCAGGGCATCCATTTCCGCAACCGATGAAGCAGCCTCTCCTTTGAGATAGTAGTCATATTCCAGTTCCAGGCCTTCTAATCCTTTAGGATCCAGGCCTACAAATCCTATTATATGACCGGCCATTTCTCTGTTTGGGAAAAACCTCTTGGCTTCTTTAATAAAATGGATGCCATCCAGTTTTAAGGCGTTTACCTTTCTCGATTGATCAGGGGTTACCCTTCTCTTCACCCATACAAAAGAACGCTTGGATTTCAATTTCTTTACAAGATCTCTTCGATTCACTTTGAGAATCTTTGAGAGCTTCCGGGCATATCGATGGACATTCGTCACCTTTGGAGGTTCCGCATATATGGAATCCACATCCACACTGATCGCCATCTCTTCCTTATTGCGATCGTATATTATGCCTCGCTTCGGCATATGAGGGATAATCCTCTTGTATTGTTTATTGGCAAGCTCACTCAGCTTTTCTCTCTCCAGAATCTGGAGCTGATAGGCCCTCGCTGAAATTGCCAGAATCGACATAAAAAATACACCAAAAATAAAAAATATCCTGAGATTAAGCTTCTTTCTCGATTTGTCTGTCATTTTATAATAACCAATTGGTCTGGTTTAGGAGACATTAATCTGAGATCCCTCTTTGCGATGCTTTCCACATAGTGTAATGATTTCAGAGTGGCTATCTCCAGTTTCAAGCTCTTGTTCAGCTGGAGGAGCTTCCTTCTCTCCTTGTTTGCCTGACTGATCTCATAACCTATATTCACAACCTGAATGTGGGACCATACATAAAAGAGAGAACAAGAGATCATTATAGCTGCAATGATAAGAGACATGACCATTACACTCGAATTTCTCGTTTTCATAAGCTTCTTTGCCGAAGATTCCTTCGGGATACGACTTTTGAAGATCCACATCCCCATCACCACTCTTTTCATAGACATTCCGTATTCATCAGACAGGATCGGATTCTTTTCCAACCGAATATCAGAGAATATCTCATCATTTCTTGAAATATATACTTGTGTCCTCGAATTCACATCTTGGACCCAAGTTTTTACCAACTGTTACCTGTAAACGGATAAATTCAATCACGTGAGGCCAACGAAAAAACAACTGTGAACGGTTACTAGGAAAGATACTTTACACTCTCAAGCTATTCTCTCCGCAGCCCTCAGTTTCGCACTTCTTGATCGTGGATTTTTAACTACTTCCTCTGGAGAAGGCAAGATCGGTCTCTTTGTCAGTACCTTTATTTTGCTCTTCTGATG
>JAXHSZ010000072.1:0-4970 GCA_034190725.1 Thermodesulfobacteriota bacterium | reverse complement strand
CAAGAAACGACCCGACTCCTCCAAAGAGAAACAGGCTTGGACCTTTCCTGTGGTATGACTTCCCCATATTCAACATCTCATAACTCATGTCCAGTATTTCGTTTGATACTGTCTCTAAAGCAAACAGGGCGTCATTTTGGCCCAGTACCAATGAGTTATAGTTTATGAGGTCTTCTCCATACATTTTTCTCAAAGAGGTTAACTGCCGTTTGATATTCTTCCCGGACCTCACTTTTAATTCTCGTTGATTCTTGAATCGACAAAAACCGCAGTTCGAGCTGCACCCCTTCATGATCATAAGAGGGATGACTTCATAGTCCACATCAATGGTATCGGGTGGGAGTACGGGCAGGTTCCCGTCTATAATGGAATGAAGTCTGCAGGCCTCGTTGGAGAGAGCATCTCTGTTCCGAACAGCTATCCGGTTCAGGAATTCCTTGACACGACTGTTTTTCGCGATTTTTACCGCTTCCCCGGCCTTCACCACCAGCTTGTCGAATGCAATGAGACCCTTTCTCACATGAGAACTTTCAAGGAGTTTTTCTTTAAACAGTTCCGAGTCATACCTGCCAGTATAGGGAATATAGTAGTTCTTAATGAGATCATAACTGTACTGATACGCATATGTTCCGTAATAGACCAGATCGTTTCCGTCGGTTCTCTTGAGCCATTCGGAAGGATTCGGCCAGACTGACGATTTCCCTGTAATTCTCTTCAGGTTTCCCAGGAGGTTGAAATCAAATTCATATTCATTCCAGTTGATCTTTACAGGCAGACCATACCAAACAGGAAAGCTGAATTTCCCCCAATCGTCCCTTCCGCCGAAGTCGAAGATAATTTCAAGGTCGTTGCATCTGTGGCACTCCATCAGCATTATACATTAAAAGCAGAAATCAAAGAGAAACTAGGAGTGGCATCCTGAGTCAAACGGCGATCCTCATTGCGCTGGCGCAGAAAGTCCACGAAATTCTTGACCTCAGTTACCTTATTGAGCGGGAGGGTATGAATCTTTTCAATACGCGTCTGTTCCTGAGGATTTTTTTCTGTCATTTTGCTTTGCCCCTTTTCTTATTCTTGACGTGACATTAAGGAGATTTGACGACAAGGACAGCGGCTCCTTCAAGAGCCCTCACCAGTTTGACACTGACGTCACCTAAAACAAATTCTTCCGCTTTTGACATCTTTTTACGCCCTATCACCACCATGTCAAAATCTCCTTTCCTGAATTGATCAATAATTCCTTCTGCAACTGTGGGATAAGGGTCAGAAGTGAGTATTATTTTAATATTATCTTTATTGAAGCCGTTTTCTATGAGTTTGTCCCTGGCCTTTTCTAAAACCGCCATCAACCTTGAAGGCATCTCTTCTATGAACTTCTTCCCCATGAGTTCTTCACTGGCAGAGTGTTTTCTGAACACATGGATTAAGGTGATCTCAAGGTCTTCAGGACAGAATGCAAGCCCGGCAACATAATCCACGGCTGCTCTGGAACTCATGGAATCATTCACAGCCAGAAGAATAGAGTTTCCCAAGGATTCACCTCCTATTCAAAAAGGGAATGTAGGCTTCGGTTTAAATCTTCAATGATTTCATCCACAAATTCATAATATACTTCCGCGCCTAGGGAAAAATGAATCAAAATATCATTTACAGCCCTTGGAATATAAGGATAGAGTTTTTTGAGATTCATAAGTCTGGTCCTGTCCAGTATGGAAAAATCCTGAGGTTCAATGCGAGCCGCCAGATCGCCATACATGGAGGCATGACGCCGTATCATATGGAGGGTGTGAAAGCCTTTTCCAATGGCATAGACCAAAATGTTACCTAAACCGAATACTTCCAGTCCAAATGGATTTTCTGTGGTTTCGTAGTCGTAATCAAAGTCTATCCAGACATAGTCACCGGTATCCGAATGAATAATAATGTGATCGTTTCTTATGTCTCCGTGTTTGAAACCCTTTGTGTGAAGAAAACGGATTGCTTCTGAGATGCGTATCAGATGTCTGAATATGCCCGGCAACATGGTGTGAAAATAGACTTCATGGGTCATGTTTATTGACTCAATATACGCAAAAAAATTTGGGCCAGGGACGATATCGAGCACACGAATGTTATTCTGTTTGATGTCCCTATAAACCTTTCCATGCATGAAATACGGGTGGTTCTCCATAGCTTCTAAGATATGCCCTTCTTTCTCAGGATCCCTAAAACGTGTTATCTTGACCCCGCCTAAAGAAGTCTCGAATCTCTCGAGGAAGGACAATTTTATAATTTTTTTTTCACTGGTTTCAGAATCTATGGCTCTCTTCACCCAGAACTTCGGATCATCCATGCCGAACCGGCGTTCCCTCTCGTGACCGGTGATTATATACCGTTTGCCTTCGATTACGAGCTCGTCTCCACAATCTATTGCATGGAAATCCGTGGTGTCGACAATACGTCTTCCTTTCATGGGGCTAAAGCCCCTCCAGCATTCGTGGCGGAAGGCTTTCCAAAGCAACCTTCACCTTGTCGAAAAAGTTTTTCAGGCCATTGTTCTCTATGAGTAGCCCAAGGTGTTCGGCGATCACACAAAAAGAGTCCAGGTCATCCTCATGGAGAGACCAAGGTTCGTTGTTATAGATTCTTACCAACCCCACTATTACTTTTCGACATTTAATGGGAACCGTCAGCATGGAAACGATTCCTTCTTTGGTCGCCTCATCAGGATACAATACTCGGTTGTCATTCTGCATGTCTTCGATGAAGACAGGCTCTCCGGTGAAGAATGCGGAATATTTATTATCAACAAGGAGAGGGCCTTTGTTGAGATATTCCTCACTGATACCGTAACTGCTCACGCAGAAAAGTTCATTTTCCCGCTCATCAAAGAGCATAATACTACAGCCTTTCACCTCAAAGGAGCGACAAATCAGCTCTGCAAAATGACTGATGAGAAGGTTAAAGTCCTCATATGTAGAAAGAGCACGACTGATGGTTTTGAACTCTCTGAGGTAAATACGCCTTTCAGGCATTTGATTCATTGGTTATGTCTCCTCCCTGGAAATAAAATCGAATACCATTGTATCATGATATGTCTTGAACCTCAGTTGAGCGATTCTTTCCGACACGAGAGGTTGTAGGTTGCTGAATATGGAGTAAAAAACGATTCGAAGCGTACGAAAGTGAAGCCACCCCTTCAGGGAGTTCGATTCAAAATGTTTTTTGCTTCATATTCAGAAAGATACAGCCTCACAGTATGAAAGAATTGCTCAACTTAGGCCATAATATGATTCCGTAAATTCCCGTATGTGATCTTTCAACTGCCTACTCATATGTTAACAAAAGTATCGGCCTATGGCAAGAGCGGAATAATGAAAGGAGTCTGAAAAGGTTGAATGCAAAACCGGAGAGAATAGATTGGAAAAGAAAGAAATGAGACTTTACGAATGAAAAAGGAGATAAAAAGGGGCCGGCCTCTGTCCGTGAAGATTTGAGACCGGCCCTCTAAAACACAATTCTTATCCCTTTCCAATGTCACTTGGATCTTGCTTTATTGATCATCCTTCTTGCGAACTCTCGGCCGTCTTCCAGGTCTGCTTCGTCGGGATGAGTTACGGCGCTTTGTGCCTCTTCGGCCCACGCTTTGTGTTCAGGCTGTTTCATGAGGGCATCGATGATCTCTGTCTTCACCTTTCCACGGCACCCAAAAGTTCCCAGAATATTCGCCTTCGACGGAAGACTTGCTGCATATTCAAAAGCTGTAGTCGCCAATTGGCCTCCTCTGAGTGATCCATGGGTGGCAAAGATGGCCACCTTCTTCCCTTCCTGTATATTTTTTAAGAATTTTGCCATCTTACCTGGAACAGTGTTCGCCTGGACGGGAAATCCGCAGAAGATAAGATCATATGCGTTGACATTCTGTACTTCTTGAACCGGCAATATCTCTTTCCCGGGTTCTTCAATGGTATCATAGATTGCTTGAGCAAGTTTTTCTGTGTTTCCACTTTCAGAATAGTATGTCACCAGTATCTTCATCAAATCCTCCTATAAAAGTAAAACAACCCGCAATATGTGATTCAAAAAGAAGTTACTTTCTCACATTTCTACCGGAATGAGAGAAGCTTTTCATATAAACTGGATATTGAATTGTTTTCAAAAACACACAAACTATAAAGGAAATAGGGAAAAAATCAAGGAAATTGAAAGAGGTACATCAGCGCGACGGACCTGGCAGTTCGATGGTTGAACAACTTCCTCCTTGACAAGAACGACTATTTATTTTCGGGCCATGAGAGTTTGCTTTTGACTTCCCACTTCCCATGGTGTATTGAGTACGACTGAGTACTCGTTCAAAAGACTCGCATCCGCACTGAGGACATTTCGCCTCAGTTCGATCTTCCTTACTCATCTCGAGTATTTCAAAGATATATTGGCAATCATAACATTGAAATTCATAGATTGGCATTGACGGACCTCCTGAAAGCACAGATTAATTATCTTGTCCCTGGTCTATTCACAGGTATGTTTTTTATATTATACTGCGCAGCCATTTAATCAAATAACAATATTATGATCGCCACAGGTACTTCATGTCAAGAAATTTCTTTTCATCCTCTCACCAACTCTTCATATTACTTTTTCCACATATACAACGAATTGCTGCGTTCAAACCTTTCCCTTTACAAAGAGGGTGATGTATGGTAAAAATCAAACGTTATGCCACGTCATGTCAAATCAGATACCCTCTGGAGCCTTCAATCATACAATAATTCACTATTTAAACATCGGATTTTTTTTCGTATTGATACAAAGACCGAACCTGAACTCCCCACAAAACACTGGATAGAGAGACAGAAATCCCTTCCGGATACTTGATGGGAAATCATTTCATGGTTCCATTTTTGAGTGGCCATCTGGGCATTTCAAGCTTTTTATATTCTATTAAAAAAATTTTGAGTAATGACAATTTATCTGAATTTTTCTTGTAC
>JAXHSZ010000071.1:0-2794 GCA_034190725.1 Thermodesulfobacteriota bacterium | reverse complement strand
TTTGTTCAAGATCAAGGCATGCGAGAAAAATAACCACAGGCATATGTTTGATATTCCGAGGATTATTTTTCGAGCATAACGCAGATATTGAGCAAAAAGACCATTTATGGATGGGCACTAGATAAGAAAAGACCACTCGGATGTTTTCGGGTTTATATTTGAAATCGTAACTTCCCAATAAATTAGGGAAACAGACTTATACCGTAGCTCACAGAGGAGCCTTTATGAACGAGATGGTGAATGAAGCCTCCCCTGTGGGCTACGGCATATTCCCTGACTTTTTGAGATGCTACTTGAAATCTACACAAATGAAAGGTATCAGGACATGCTACTGAGAGGATACAGCATTAAAGTACTTCCATGCTTGGCAGATCTCGAAAGGATCAGAATAGAAGCAGAGCTTACAGATGATATCAGCGAAGTATTGCCTTATCTCAACGCTACTTTCAGACAAAGTGTTTACAACAAGGATGCCCAAAACCTGACTCTGAAAAAGGATGGAAGACAAATAACCTTTCATGGGAAAAAGATAGCCATCACAAAACTGGAAGATGAAAATGCCGCACGAGATATTTTAGATGAGTTGAGAGATCTGATTAACAGGACCTACTCTAATCGTGCAGACATCCAACCAAAGTATGATAACTGGTTGGTATTGACGCCACTGAGCCTGTCAAGCTCTCTGCCTGGGGAGAAATGCGAGGACTGCCCGGTGGAAGGTTGTTATGATTTTGCGGAAAAGTTGATAAATGGAGATATTTGTGTGGTGCATTGTTCACCCCTCTTCACAGACAGATTTCAGGAAAAGAGAGAAAGGGTGATGAATCTTCTCAAACAGGCAGGACACGATATCCCCTCAGAGTTTCTGTAGAGCATAAACATTAGGGAGTTATGCTATGTTGTTAAAAAGCTATAGGAAAGAGATATTCCGACCGGAGTGCAACCCCGGCTTTCAATCCCTGCACTGTATCGCTCATCTGGACCAGGATATCAGCGATTCGCTGCCTTATCTTAATGCCACATTAGGGGGCTTCACTTATATAAACGATCCTTTGTCAGTAACATTTAAATGCCACGGCAAACTGATCTCTGTCTATCCAAGAAAAATCGCCGTCAATGCACTCAGGGACGATACAGAAGCGGAAAAGATACTTCAATGGCTCAAAAACGAGATCAATGATGCCTGGAAAAGGCGTAATGATATTACGCCCAGTTATAAGAGTGTGCCAAGGCCCAATATGTTGGAGATTTTAAAAATCTTACCCAGAACCAATTGTCAGGAATGCGGCCACCCGACTTGCCTGGTCTTTTCTACTTTGGTTGCTGAGGGAGCCAGGGGTCCAGATGATTGTCCGCCATTGGATCGTCAAGGCAAAGAGAAGCTTGAGGAGTATTTAGGGCAATTTATATTCAACCTTTAGACTTTGATGAGCAGTATCAACTGTCTATTTTCAGATATTTAACTACACGTCATTACATTTCTCTCCCAAAAAACCTTGCATTGACAACGGATACTCGATACATTGTAATGCATCTCAGTACACAAGAGGTGCTGTATGAGTAGAGTCGTCTCTGCAAGAATTCCTGATGAACTCGCCTCAAGACTCTCTGAAATTGTAAACAAAACAGAGAAGACCGAACTCTTCCATATACAAAAAGCTTTTGATGTCTAATTGGCTGAATTGGCAGATATCCAGATTGTGATGTGTCGATTACAGGATATATCTGATGCAAAACTCACGTTAGATGAAATAAGGAATGAGCTTGGACTGTGAGATTGCCTTGAAAAAGTCGATAGTACGTAATCTTAAGAAAACAGGTCGGTCTCAGGTGAACAGGATTCTAAACAGAATAGAAGAGGACCGATCTGAGAAAACTTTTTATAGACCTTATTCCCTGTTTGCACTTGAATGACAAAGTTGAGTTGTCGACATTTTTTATCATAAAATGGCAGATAAATAACCGCAACTGAGGGATGTCAACATGCGTTTCGTAGTGTGCATCATCATGAGTATGGTTGTATTCGCTTCCTGGCCCGGTGAATCACTGGCCACCGATGGTGTGAATGAAGAAAACAAGGGGAAACGTCCCATGATTTCGACACGTCTTTTTCTGGAGCAGACCGAACGGGCTGATATTGACGGCACCGACACTTCAATCGGGTATACGGAATTTTCTGCCGGTTTGGAGTGGCAATTCATTCTTTTTGATATTGACCATCGTGAATACCATTGGCGTAACAGTGCAAGTTTTGGGGTCGATCCAGGATTGTATCCATGGGAGACATTAACTCGGATTGCTCCTGGATTGCAGTATTACAGTGAATTATTCAACAAATGGGGTCTCTGGTTCAAGTTTGTGGCCATTAGTGGTTTCGAGGATGATATTTCGTTACAATCCTGGACATACAATCCACAAGTCCTTGGTTTTTATAGGTATACACAGCGAATTGCCCTTTATAGCGGTATCGGCATACTTTACCATCCTGTTGAATCGGACCCCTACCCGGTGTTTGGGATTTATTGGAATATGGAGTCCAAGGATGGGTTTTCTGGTGCAGTAGGTTTCCCGGCAACGAGAGTGCGCTACGGTTTTAATGAGAAAGTTGCTCTAAAAATCAATTATGAGTTCGATATCCGCACATATCATCTCGCACAGAACAATGTCCTAGCGCCAGAAGGATATGTGAGAATCGAAGATTTGAAACCGAGTATACACGTTGAGTGGAACCTTTTAGAGGAACTGACATTGAGTCTTGGGATTCGTTTGTACGTGAGTCGATCAATGACCGTTT
>JAXHSZ010000070.1:0-11117 GCA_034190725.1 Thermodesulfobacteriota bacterium | reverse complement strand
GGAGATTATTGGGTACGGCCTGACTGGTGATGCCTATCACATGACCGCTCCCGACCCTAATGGGGACGGAGCAGCACGATGTATGAGAATGGCATTGAATGACGCCGGCATCTCACCCAATAGTGTAGATTATATAAACGCCCATGGTACTTCAACACCTTTAAACGATATGATAGAGACGATGGCTATAAAGAGCGTCTTCAATGACCACAGCAGAAAGATTTCTGTGAGTTCCACCAAGTCGATGACAGGGCATTTGTTAGGTGCTGCCGGCGGTGTTGAAGGGATCTTTACTGTTCTGACAATTCGACACGGCATTATCCCTCCCACAATCAATTATGAGACACCTGATCCAGAATGTGATCTGGACTATACGCCAAATGTGACAAGAAAAGCTGATGTAAAAGTTGCTATTTCTAATTCTTTTGGTTTTGGCGGCACCAATGCAACTCTGGTATTCAGGAAGTTTGAAGATTGAGAGAAGATGAAAGTTATTATTGGATGTGATCATGGAGGTTTTGAACTCAAGGAGTTTACAAAGAAATTTCTATCAAAAGATATGGGCATAGATTCCTGCGATGTAGGAACTTTTAATGATGATTCGGTTGACTACCCTGATATTGGCCGAGTTGTTTCTGAAAGAATACAGGGAGGTGAATTCGCAAGGGGCATACTCATATGCGGTACAGGTATTGGTATGTCAATAGTTGCCAACAGGTTTCCGAGAGTAAGGGCCGCTTTATGCCATGACGTATATACCGCAAGAATGAGTCGAGAACACAATGATTCAAATATACTCATCATTGGGGGGAGAGTCACACAAAAAGATCATGTGAAGGAAATAATTCGAGTTTGGTTTACAAGCGAGTTTCAAGGGGGAAGGCACCAACGTCGGCTCGATAAGATAACAGCAATTGAGAAAGTCATTTGTAATTCCGCGTCCATCCAGATTGATGAGTAACTTCTGAAAGAGAATGCGCATGATTATTACTGTGGGGCACTTTCCTCCGTAAAAGTGCCCCATTGTATTACAGCATGAATCATTTTCGGTGAACCTGTATTCACATGGCAGAATGAGAATTTGACCACCGTTGAAGCTTGCTGACAGCTTTCTATTGAATAGCGATAAATTAATACAATATTTCATGTTCTTTTGTGTCCACAGGTCATGGATTTTTTTAAAGAAGTGAGGGCCTATAATAGAATATACATTACATATATACACTCGGATTTAGGTTGGATTCGTACAATTGAAAAGCACTCAGGCATGGAAATTGTTGACCTATATCGAGGATTTTTATGTGAGGGTCGTGGGAAGATGATCTGAGGGTGAGATGCATGGATCTGATAGTTTTTTATGTCAGATTCTTAAATTGAGGAGAAGTAGATGTCGATTTTACAATGGACAGATCCAGAGATTGCTGAGGCTATTCGGTCCGAGACTGAGAGACAAGTGGGAAGGTTGGAACTGATTGCTTCTGAGAACTTTGTCAGTGATTCGGTGCTGGAGGCCCAGGGGAGTATACTGACCAACAAATATGCGGAAGGATACCCCAATAAGAGGTATTATGGGGGATGCAGATTTGTAGATATGGCTGAAAATTTGGCTATTTCAAGAGCAAAGGAGTTATTCAATGCAGATCATGTCAACGTACAACCCCATTCCGGTTCACAGGCGAATATGGCAGTCTACTTTTCCGTTTTAAAACCTGGGGACACAATTATGGGAATGAGCATGACCCATGGAGGTCATCTTACCCATGGGAGTCCTGTCAGTTTTTCCGGAAAGATTTATAATGTTGTGAACTACGGAGTGGCCAGGGAGACTCAGAGGATAGATTATGATGAAGTGGAACGATTAGCTATAGAGAATAAACCAGCACTCATTGTGGTTGGTGCAAGCGCTTACCCAAGAATAATTGATTTTCAACGTTTCCGAAAAATTGCTGATAAAGTGGGATCATTCCTTATGGCAGATATGGCTCATATTGCAGGGCTTGTGGCATCCGAACTCCATCCCAGCCCTGTTCAGGTAGCGGAGTTTGTTACTTCGACGACCCACAAGACACTGAGAGGTCCCAGAGGAGGACTGATTCTCTGCCGGAGTGATTTTGCCAAGGCAATAGATAGGTGTGTATTTCCTGGAATTCAAGGCGGACCTCTCATGCACATCATCGCGGCAAAGGCAGTTGCATTCAAAGAAGCTCTCTCAACAGAATTCAGGGACTATCAGAGGCAGATACTGAATAATGCTTCCACCTTGGCAGATGAAATCAAGAAGAGGGGATACAGGTTGGTAACAGATGGTACGGACACACACCTCATTCTGGTTAATCTCGCCAATACAAGTCTCACAGGCAAGGCTGCTGAAGAAGCGCTGGATGAAGCAGGGATTACGGTAAATAAAAACGAGATTCCATTCGACACAAAAGGGCCTGTCGTTACAAGTGGTATACGAATTGGTACTGCTGCCGTGACCACAAGGGGGATGAAGGAAAATGAGATGAAGGTGATCGGGGATCTTATATCCCAAGTGCTTTCCGATATCAATGATAAGTCAAACCTTCGAAGGGTAAGAGATATGGTTTTTAATCTGTGCATGAGTTTTCCCCTGTACCAGGATAGGCTTGAACATCACTGAAAGTATGTGTCTCATTGTGCATGCCTTGCCCCCCTACCTGGTCCAAACTGACTTCCTAGAAAGAATGAACCTCCTCTACATAAATGAATCTCTGCAAGTGAAACACCCCTGAATACGATTTTATGTTGGAAGGATTGGTGAATCCAGATAAGATGTCCGATTTAGTATGGCACAGAACAGCAGAAATTGCCCGTTGAAAAGGTCAAAAATGATTAAGAATACTGAATCCTTTCCAAAGACGAGACCCAGTTGGGATGAATATTTCATGGATATCACTTTTTTGGTGGCAAAAAGGGCAACCTGCAGAAGACGTCAGGTAGGAGCTATAGTGGTCAAGGATAAAAGGATACTCTCCACAGGATATAATGGAGCGCCAATGGGACTCGCCCATTGTCTTGATATTGGGTGTTTAAGAGAACAAAAAAAAATCCCGTCCGGAGAACGGCATGAGCTGTGCAGAGGTTTACATGCTGAGCAGAATGCCATAATTCAAGCAGCATACCATGGTGTTAGTGTAAAAGACTCCGTATTGTTTTGTACGAATCTTCCATGCATCATCTGCCTTAAGATGATAATAAACGCAGGAATTAAAAAGATCATATACAAGGATGGGTATGCGGATGAGTTGTCCCATAAAATGATCGAGGAATCAGGAATTGAATTTGTAGAATACTCAAATGGCAGATAACTCCATGTTTTTTAATGCTCTCTCAGGCACTCAGACAATTGCATGTATTATAATTTAATCACTATTGATGCTTGCTGAAAACATTTTCTTTCATAGCACATAAAAAATACTCTCTGATTGATCTGCAATTCATTTCATTCCGCAAAAGAAACGTAAGTTCTGAAAATCATCAGCAATATTTTTTTCTTGCCTCCAATGTATTTTCGTAGCATAATCATATTCGCTGAAAGGGCTTGGGATCTGTACTAAATTGATACAGTTTCAAGAGATTTCTTATGACAGGGGATTGCCTGTACATGTTCTGTATGTATTGTCTGCAAAAGAATAACTCTTCCATCTGTACATCTTATCTCGGGCCATCTTTGCCCGATCCTCAAACCCAAAATCCGCGAAATAGGTTCAACTGTTCCTTGGGTTTTGGGTTTTCGGATCGAACGAATCTTACTTGATTACTGAGTTCTCATATGCAACGGTCATTTCTTCAAAGACCTTGGGAAGATGGAGGGAGAGACTATGAAATGTCCTTTCTGTTCCGACCTTGATAACAAGGTTATGGATTCAAGGCTTAGCAAAGACGGCAATATCATCAGACGCCGCAGAGAATGTTTGAAATGTCATAGAAGGTTCACCACCTATGAAAGAATAGAAGAGATACTTCCATCAGTTGTAAAAAAAGACGGCCGTAGGGAACCTTTTGATCGGTCAAAGATACTCAGCGGCATTAAAAAAGCCTGTGAGAAACGTCCGGTAAGCATCAATGTGATTGAGAATATCGTTGATGAGATTGAGAGAGAATTTCAGGATAGCGGAGAAAAAGAAATAAAAGGTTCAGATATCGGTGAGAAGGTTATGAAGGCACTGAATGGTCTTGATCCTGTTGCCTATGTTCGATTTGCTTCTGTATATCGAGAATTTAAGGATGTGAGTGATTTCATGGTAGAAGTGAGACAACTCCTTGGAGGAGAGAAAGAAGCCAATAAAGAGTGAGTTCTGGCACGATATGGACGAACAAGAATATATGAAACTGGCCATTGAATTGGCTAAAAAGGCAAGAGGAAGGACAAGCCCCAATCCTTTGGTAGGAGCAGTTATCGTTAAAGATGGTAAGATTGTGGGAAGGGGATTCCATAAGAAGGCCGGAGAACATCATGCTGAAATCAATGCCTTCAATGATGCAGGGGAAAGAGCAAAAGGAGCTGCACTTTATGTTAATCTGGAACCCTGTAGCCATTATGGAAGAACTCCTCCATGTACCCGGATGATTATTGAGAGAGGTATTTCAAAGGTATTTATAGGGATGGAAGATCCTAACGAAGTCGTTGCCGGCAGTGGGATTCGATGTCTGAATGATAACGGACTTTTCGTGAAAACGGGTATATTAAAAGAGCAGTGTGAGAAGTTGAATGAGATATACATAAAGTATATAACCACAAAAAGACCCTTTGTGATTCTTAAATCGGCAGTGAGTCTCGATGGCAAGATCGCTACGAAGACAGGAGATACGAGATGGATTACCAATGAAAAGTCCAGGAGATTTTTACACAGATTGCGTGATCAAGTGGACGGGATTTTGGTCGGGATTGGAACAATTCTGGCCGATGATCCAAAACTCACAACACGTTTATATGGGAGAAAGGGTAAAGATCCCATACGGGTAATTGTGGACAGCACATTGAGGATACCCCTTCATGCAAAAGCTATAAACAGGGAATCTCATGGGACAACTATTATTGTTACCACTGAATTCGCTCAAAAAGAAAAGATATCTCAATTAGAGAACCTGGGTGCAAATGTACTTGTTACGAATTCCAAGGACAATAGAGTGGATTTGAATGAACTCATGTCTGAACTCGGTAAATTGGAGATCACAAGCCTCCTTATAGAAGGGGGAGCAGAGGTGAATGCTTCGTCGTTGGAAAATCGTATTGTTGATAAAGTTTTGTTCTTTTATGCTCCCAAGATTATAGGAGGGGTGGGTGCTGTTAGCGTGGTGGGTGGAGAAGGAGCGGAGAGTCTCAATGATGCCGTCCTCC
The DNA here is from genome assembly GCA_034190725.1 of Thermodesulfobacteriota bacterium. GTDB lineage: Bacteria > Desulfobacterota > UBA8473 > UBA8473 > UBA8473 > JAXHSZ01. The sequence goes on along the minus strand of JAXHSZ010000070.1, from coordinate 5,755 downwards.
TGGAACATATTAGGGTAAGAAAATTTGAAAATGATATTCTTGTTGAAGGATATGTAAGAAGCTGAGAAGCCATATGTTTACAGGATTGGTAGAAGATGTAGGCACTGTGAAGAAGATCGAGAGAAGAGGTGACTCCATGCGCCTCTTCATAGAATGTAACTTCGATTTGACGGAAATAAAAATTGGTGATAGTATCTCCATAGACGGTGTCTGCTTGACTGTGGTAGAACTGTTGCCAAGAGGTTTTCAGGTGGAAGTGTCCCCTGAAACTTTCCGGAGGACTACTCTTCATATCACAAAGCAAGGACGAAATGTAAATCTGGAAAGATCTTTACGTCTCTCAGATCGACTCGGAGGACACTTGGTTCAGGGACATATAGATGGTATCGGAAAGATCAAGGAGATTTCTCAGGATGTCAATTCCATAAGAATGAAGATTGCGGCTTCTGGGGATATACTAAAATATATCATCAAGAAAGGTTCCGTTACCCTCGATGGTGTAAGTTTAACGGTGAACGAGTGTAATGAAAATGAGTTTGGCGTGAACATCATTCCCCATACAGCGGGTGTTACAACTTTAAGTGAAAAGAAGGTGGGCGATAGCCTGAATATTGAAAATGATGTCATTGGAAAGTACGTGGAGAAATTTTTAAGTAAAGAGCACACCGAAAAAAAGGGTGAAAGCAGAATAGACACAGAGTTTCTAAAGAAACATGGTTTTTTTTAATACAGCCCGAAAGACAATGGAGGGAGATTGTAAATGGCATTGAGTACGATTAAAGAAGCTATTGACGATATGGAGCAAGGGAAGATGATCATCCTTGTGGATGATGAGGATCGGGAGAATGAAGGGGATTTGGTCATAGCGGCGGAGAAAGTGACCCCCGAGGCGATCAACATCATGGCAAAACATGGAAGGGGACTGATCTGCCTGACCATAACGGAAGAAAGGGCAAAAAAATTACGGCTGACTCCTATGGTGAGGGATAATACATCATCTTTTCACACTGCATTTACAATTTCTATTGATGCGAGATGTGGAACAACTACGGGTATATCGGCACCTGATAGGGCCCATACGATTTTGACTGCAATAGATGAAAAGACAAGACCTGAAGATCTTCTCCGACCCGGCCATATTTTTCCTATAATTTCTAGAAATGGAGGAGTTCTCGTCAGGACGGGTCAGACTGAAGGTTCTGTAGATTTAGCCCGACTGGCCGGTTTGAAACCAGCCGGTGTAATATGTGAGATAATGAAAGACGATGGAACTATGGCCAGAATGCCGGATTTGGAAATCTTTGGCGGAGAACACGGCTTTAAGATTATTACCATAGCAGATTTAATTGAATATCGACTCCAAACTGAGTCTCTTGTGAGGAGGGTGACAGAAACCATTATACCCACTGCATATGGTGGGGAATTCAAAGCTATCGGATACGAAAATGATGTTGATAATCATCAACATCTTGCATTGGTTAAAGGTGAGATCAATCCGGAGGATGAGGTCTTGGTAAGAGTCCACTCCGAATGTCTCACGGGTGATGTCTTTGGTTCCTTGAGATGCGACTGTGGGGAACAACTCCACGCAGCTATGAGGATGATTGAAGAAGAGGGTAAAGGAGTGATCGTTTATATGCATCAGGAAGGAAGGGGCATTGGCCTGTTTAATAAGCTAAAGGCTTATGAGCTTCAAGATCAGGGATTGGATACTGTTCAGGCAAATGAAAAACTCGGTTTTAAGGCCGACCTGAGAGACTACGGTGTCGGAGCGCAGATCCTTCGTGATCTTGGTGTAAGAAAGATGAAGCAGATGACAAATAATCCTAAAAAAATCAAAGGAATAGAAGGTTATGGACTGACAGTGACAGAGAGGGTTCCCATTGAGATCAAACCCAATGACAACAACATCAAATATCTGGAGACAAAGAAGAAGAAGATGGGACATATTTTAAATATCACGTAGAGTGTCCTTCCAAATGTAGTTTTTTACATTTGGGGGAAACAAAAGTTGTCGTTCATACACGAAACAGTGAATAAAGAGAGGGAAAGATGACAAAGATTATAGAGGGAAAACTTGACGCCAGTGGTCTTAAATTTGGAATCGTCGTGAGCAGGTTCAATGATTTTGTTGGCGAGAGATTACTCAATGGCGCTTTGGATGCGTTATTAAGGGCCGGTGTCAATGAGGAGGATATAGATGTTGTAAAGGTCCCTGGTTCATTTGAGATACCTCTTATCGCAAAGAAGTTGGCCAAGTCGCAAAAATATAATGCTATTATCTGCCTGGGTGTGGTTATCAGAGGTGCCACACCTCACTTTGAATACATCAGTGCCGAGGTGACAAAAGGTGTTGCCACTGTCTCCTTGGATTGTGAAACCCCTGTTTCTCTGGGAGTAATTACAACGGATAATATAGAACAGGCAATCGAGCGAGCAGGTTCAAAATCAGGGAACAAAGGGTGGGATGCTGCCATTTCCGCCATTGAGATGGCAAACATCCTCAAGGAGCTTGCTTGAAATCATCCTGCTTGAGGCACTTTAAATTTTTTGACTCATGAGCACTGAATCATTTCATAAAAAAGCAATCAAAAGTACGAAAAGGTACGTGCTATCACCTTGAGTGATTGCAATTCGATTCTTCATAGATACAGAGGGTTCAATGGGAGGAAGACGTAAATCAAGAGAGTTGGCCCTCCAGGTTCTTTACCAGATTGATGTGAGTTTTGACAATCCAAGATATGCATTAGATCTCTTTTGGATGAACTTTCAAAACTGGGAGGACTCCAGGGAATTTACAGAAAGACTTGTAGAAGGTGTCTGTAAGCACAGGGAAGAAATTGACAAAACCATAAAAAAATACTCCGAAAATTGGAAATTGGATAGGATGCCAAGGGTAGATCGAAATGTATTACGTTTGGCTGTTTTTGAAATTTTCTACTGTCATGATATCCCCTTTAAGGTTACCATAAATGAAGCCATTGATTTAGGGAAAAAATTCGGTTCAGAGAAGTCCGGCTCATTTATAAACGGCATCTTGGACAGTATATCAATAGGTATTTATGGAGACGGCACAAAAAAGTCAGATCAAGGTTGAAATCTCTTTAAAACCTGTGCATCAGTTGGATAATGAAGTTATTGTCCTCTTGCTTTCTCAAGATCGATCTTTGCTCGGGGAGTTTGCAGAAGAGGTCATTCAGCGTCTGAATGGAAATGTTTCACGATTAATGGAAGAAGGCGCGATCAAGAGGACATACGGAGAAACAGTACTGGTCGCGTCTGAGGGGAAGGTTCCGGCATCAAAGGTCCTCCTTCTTGGTGTGGGAGAGTCCTCTTTGTTTACATATGAACGATTAAAAGAGGTTGCCTCAACTGTGTCCAGAATTCTGACAAAGATACGTGTCTCTAGTTTCGCAACTGTTTTACCCTCTATTGATAACTCCAAATTTGATTACTCCCGGATAGTTGAGAATTTTCTTGAAGGAGCAATCTCCTACCTCTCATCAGCAGTTTATCCCCCTGAAACCACACTCACTCTCGTTGTAGAAGAGAAGAGAGTAGAAGAGGCTGTCCATGGAGCAAAGAGGATAAGATCCAAGTATGATGATAGCCTCAGTTTTGTGATAGCTACAGGTGAATCGAAGCATGAATTAGTCGAGAGTGACTCTGTTTCATGGAAGTCCCTTTAGTGTATCATACAACAACTGCAGTAAAGTACCCTCCTGCTTTATGATATCAGTAATCTCTTGAGTCTCCTAGAAATCGACAATATTTTTAAACTAAGCAGTTGAGTAAAGTTACGGCAAGCTTTGGATTAATTCTAAAATAAGAATTTGTGCGATTTCAATTCCCAGAAGTATGGCAGAGTTTTTGCAAGAAGTTGAGAGGAAATAGGCAATACCACTTTAAGCTTTTGTCCCTTTGAATCGAGGGAATTATGGGAGAAAGAAATTGAATTCAAAAAAAAATACCGTTAAAAATGAAGAACAGATCGATAAGCTGAGAAAAGAGCTAGAATATGGTCTTGCATTAAGAGAAATTACTAATCTTATTCATTCAGCCAGGAATATCAATGAAATTCTTGTTGATTTAAAGGATGATATTCTTCAGTTATTTGATGCGGACAGGGTGACTATCTATGCAATCGATGGTATTAAGAAAGAACTTTATTCAAGGTTCATGGTAGGACAAGAAATTAGAGAGATAAGAGTTCCTGTGAGCCCTGAAAGCATTGCAGGCTTTGCCGCATATTCCAAGCAAATAGTCAACATACCTGATGCGTATGATTCTCAGCATTTGACTCGCATCAATCCCAACCTGAAATTCGACAAGAGTTGGGATAAAAGAACAGGATATAGAACTGCCCAGATTTTAGCTATGCCTGTTATATTTGAGAAATATCTCCTGGGAGTCATACAATTGATAAACAAAAAAGATGGTATTGCTTTTACATCGGAGGACGAGGAGTCCATAAACGAAGTGGCAAAGACATTAGGGATAGCCCTGTACAACCAAATCCTGATAGGGAAGAAGCCGACGTCTAAGTTTGATTATCTTGTGGACCATCTTGTCATTACTCCTCTTGAATTGGAGGAAGCCATAAAGGTAGCCAGAGACCAAAAGGAAGACATCGAAACAATATTGATGAGCAGGTACAAGGTTTCCAAGGAGAATATCGGCAAGTCTTTGAGCTATTTCTATGGTTCCAGGTTCATGGCTTTCGATGAACGAGCCTTTATTCCAGGAGACCTTTTGGTTGGTTTGAAGATCAGCTATTTGAAGAAAAATCTCTGGGTTCCCTTAGAAAGGGACGGCAACAAGGTGGTTATAGCGATTGATAATCCGGCAGATCTTGACAGAACGGACTTTATTAAGTCAAAATTCAGAGACAAGGAATGCGAGTTTGTTGTCACCTTGAAAGAGGATATCATGAGTTACATCAACCTCTTTTACGGTGAGGAAGTCAGCGCTGAATCGATTACTGATATATTGAGCAAGCTTGACGAGGAAGAGGATGATGCCTTATTCGATACCACAGTGCAAGGTGTGACTGAGGATGACAGCGCTATTGTTCAGTTGGTAAACAAGTTAATAATGGAAGCCTATAATAGGAATGCCTCCGATATACATGTAGAAACATATCCAGGCAAGAAGAACACAGATGTCAGGTTCAGAATAGACGGCATTTGTGTTCCCTACCAGACTGTCCCACATAGCCATAAACGGGCTGTTGTCTCAAGAATAAAGATTATGGCGCAACTGGACATTGCTGAAAGGCGATTGCCTCAAGACGGAAAGATAAAGTTCAAGATGCGTGGGGGCAAGGAAATTGAATTAAGAGTGGCTACAATCCCCACATCAGGAGGTACAGAGGATGTTGTCATGAGGATTCTTCCAGCCAGTGAAGCAATGCCCCTGGAAGGTTTAGGTATGTCCGACAGAAATCTCAGCAATTTCAAGGAAATTGTTCAGCAACCCTATGGGATTGTATTGGTAGTGGGTCCCACGGGTTCAGGAAAGACGACCACTCTTCATTCGGCTTTGGGTTTCATCAATACACCGGAAAAGAAGATTTGGACTGCGGAGGATCCTGTTGAGATCAGTCAATACAGGTTGAGACAGGTACAGGTACATCTCGGCCAGCGCATGGATGTCGTAGCCACGATAGGTCAAACCGGTGCCGGCCTTGCCGACCGTGCAGATCGCCGTCTCGCCCGCGGTGATGCCGCGCAGGCCGGCAGCGGGATTCTTCTCC
>JAXHSZ010000007.1:0-5280 GCA_034190725.1 Thermodesulfobacteriota bacterium | reverse complement strand
TGTTTCATAGGGCTAAAATAATACGATTTATTTAACTTTAGGCACTTTAGCTCATTTTAGTCACTTTAAACTTAATAGTAATCGTATTTAAGAAAGCGTGTACTTAGGGTCTGGTATCTGTATGACGAGAGAACTTTGGACTGGCGAGTCAAAAAGCAGAATGCAAAATTTTGGTATGGAATATGCTAGTGATAGATGATATGAACAGAAAAAGGTATTGAGCAAAACAAATCTAGCAATTTAAGCTGTTTAAAATTACTTGCTCAATGGTGAAAAGGAAAAGGGGTTACATGAGAGACTTTTATGGCAGAATAGGATGATGAGAAAACTCGCATAAAACATAATTCCACCTGAGAGGAATGAAGTCCACAAAATAACAGATGGATGATGTGGATTTTAAGATATTGTATTTCACTACATGTATAAGTTGGAATCCTCAATAATGCAGCAAGCCAAGTGACTTGCCCAAATTCCTTCTTATGGTTCTATGAAATGTAATATCTGAAAACCTTCAAAAATATTTCGAGTGATTGGCCCTTCCCGATTTTCTTTCAGACAAAGAGTCACTTTGACTCCCTCGACTGATTTTCTCAAGTCCATTCCAAACACAATACGGCCACATAGACGAGATTTCGCCTCATAGCATTTGCCATCTTTGCGTCCAACCCATCTGTTATCAACTCATTTTACTGAAGAAAAGTGAGTTGATAAAGTCAGAATGAGTCTCCATTATCAGCCATGAGATAATAAATCCAATGACCTCTATCAAGAATGCGTTGGATATCATTTTAAAAGGCAAGGTCGGAAAAGCATGTAATGATCAACATAAATTTCTTTCTATAGCAGAAAGGAATAGCGACAGGTTGGCTGGTCTCATCAATGATTTACTTTTACCCTGCCGGCAGATCGGCCTGATGAATACTGTAACAATTGACAGTGAATAGTGTTCAGTAAACAAGTTTGGAATATGAACAAGAGATATAAAGGACAAGCTGAATGAAAAGAGGAACTGTACTCTTTGTGGATGATGAGCTGAATGTATTAGATTCCATCAGGCGGTTATTACGAAATGAGCCATATGAGTCACTCTTTGCCCAAAGCAGCCGCGAAGCGCTTGATATATTGAATACAAAAAGTGTCCAAGTTATTATAACCGATCTCGGTATGCCTGAAATTAACGGCCTCACTCTCCTCACAAAGGTTCAACAGAAATATCCGGACACGATTCGGTTGGTCTTATCAGGACTTGATGACAAACAATGCATTTTGGATGCCGTCAACAGGGGAGACATCTATCGGTATATTATGAAGCCGTGTACCGATATGGACCTGAAAGTAACCATTAAGCAATCAATCGAGAAGTATGAGACACAAAAGAGACTGGAACTCCTTGCAAATCTGATAGAGAATGCCGGTTATATTATGATTTTTATCACGAAACCGAATGGTGAACTCATTGGATGTAACGCATTGACCAGAAAGACATTTGGCCATAAAGAAGATGAAATAAGTATCCTGAACATGAGGACCTTATTCCAATGGGAAGCATACAGAGGTTGGGATGAGATATCTGCACTTGTAAAACGCGAGTCCCAGTGGAAAGGTGAGCTTTTCGCAATCGACAAGAATGGGAGAGAGTTCCCTGTTGATATGACGATCAGTCGATCTGAAAATCAAGGGACAGATGATGGAGATAAAATTATTTTTTTAGCATCCGTTCGTGATGTTACTGATCGACACAAGGTTGAGAGACAACTCAAAGATGCACTTCGGGAAAAAGAACTCCTTTTGGAAGAGATCCATCACAGAGTGAAGAATAATATGCAGGTCATTGCAAGCCTTTTGAGAAATCAATATCGGACAGTAAAAAATAAGAAATACCATGATATGTTCAAAGACAGTGAAAATCGCATCATGTCAATGGCTCTTGTTCACGAGAAACTCTATCAGGCCGATGACCTTGCCCGGATCGATTTCAACAATTATATAAGAAACCTCATAAGTAATCTATACAATAGTATGGAGATAAGTCCTCAAAGGATTTATTTTAAAATAGAGTCTGAAGACATCTTCCTGGGGATTGACGTGGCTATTCCCTGCGGACTGATCATCAACGAACTTGTTTCAAACTGTTTGAAACATGCTTTTCCCAATGAAAGAGAAGGACAAATCCGCATTGCTTTGAGTCATATCGATGAAAATGAGTTCGAACTCAGAGTGTGGGATAATGGCATTGGTATACCTGAACATCTCAATTTCAGAAAGACGGAATCCTTGGGTCTTCAACTTGTGACTGGTCTGGCAGAGACCCAGCTTCAGGGGACAATCGATTTCATAAGAATGAATGGGACTGAATTCAGGATCAGATTCATGGATTTGAAATATAAGAAAAGAATACATGAATAAGCAATCATGAGAAACAGGGAGAAATAGAATGACGCACAAAAAGATCCTTATTGTTGAAGATGAATGGATCATTGCCAATGACATGAAAAAGACCGTGGAAGATATGGGGTACAGCGTTATTTCCGTCGTAATGACCGGTGAGGAAGCTATAGAGAAGGCAGAAGATGAAAAACCCGATTTAGTACTTATGGATATTGTTTTAAAAGGGAAGATCGATGGAATAGAAGCTGCAAATGAAATACACTCTCGTCTGAATATCCCTGTCTTATACCTTACTGCTTACACGGATGAAAAGATTCTATCACGGGCAAAAATAACCGAGCCTTATGGATATATCGTCAAACCGTTTCAGCCCAGAGAGTTATACAGCAATATTCATATGGCTCTCTACAAGCATCAAATGGAAATGAAATTAAGAGAGAGGGAGGAGAAATATAGATCTTTAGTCACGAATATTCCGGAAGTTCCGTGGACAAGAGATGATCATGGTAATATATACTTTATCAGTCAAAATGTTCAAAAAATTTTAGGATATACACCTGAAGAGGTGCATGGAATTGGCGGGGATGGTTGGTTTGAATCTATCCACATTGAAGACATGGAAAAAGTGAGAGCATTGTATGGAGAGTTATTTGAAAAGAGGGTGCCTTTTGATATTGAATACAGGATAAAAGGAAAAGAGGATAAATGGGTGTGGATCCACGACCGAGCAATCGCCACGTATGTAAAAGACGGCATTCTGTTTACTGATGGGATATTTTCAGATATTTCTGAGCGAAAGTGGTCAGAGCAGCAAATAAAACAAACCAGTTTTACCCTTGAACAGACAGTAGAGGAGCTCAAGAAAGCCAACCGAACAATCCTGGAACAGCAAAAATCAGTCATTGAGGAGGAGCGTCTGAAAGTGCTGCTGCAGATGGCAGGCACAGCAGTGTATGAACTGGACCAACCTTTGGCGGATCTTTTAAAGACCATCGAATCCATGAAGGACTTCAAAGATGATCCTGAAAAATTATCTGTCCATATTGCAAACATTGAGAAAGCCGGGAAGTCCATTGCTCATGTCACGGGAAAGATTCAGATATTGCCGGGTCAAAACGCTGAATCTCATGTTGCTGAACCTGATTTCAATCATAAGGAAGGAAGACTTCAAGTATTATCCATCGAAGACTCGGAGCTTGCATTTGATATCATCGAAGACTTCTTAACGAATCAAACCAACATCACAGTCCGTCAGGCGAAATCTTTAGAGGAAGCATGGCAGGAAATGACCATAAGGGACTATGACCTTATTTTGCTGGATCACAGGCTCCCTGACGGAAATGGCCTCGACTTTCTGAAAGGGCTTCATAAAAAAAGGTTGACAATACCGGTTGTGGTTCTTACAGGCCATGGAGATGAATTCATCGCCTCTCAATTCATTCAGTCCGGTGCATATGAATATCTATCCAAAGAAAAAATCAGTGAAGAGGCACTTCATACGAGCATTCGAAATGCTCTTTACAAATCTCACCTGAGCAAAGAAATAACCAATTTCCAGGAGAAGTTGGCCGATATGGCCAAAAAAGACGGATTGACAGGTCTGCATAACCGCCGATATATGAACGACATATTCAAGCAAGAGTTCTCCCGTGCCAGGAGATATCAGACAGATCTTGCATGTATGCTGATTGATCTTGATTTCTTTAAAAAGGTGAATGACTCTTTAGGCCATGCATTCGGAGACCTTGTCTTGAAAGAATTTTCCAGGAATCTGAAGAACCTTACTCGTGATTCGGATCAGTGCTTCAGGTACGGTGGAGAAGAATTTTTAGTTCTTCTTCCCAATACGGATTTGCAGGGAGCCAGAGAAGTTGCGGAAAAAGTCCGCACATTTTTTGAACACAACACCTATGATGATGGAGCACATTCAAGAACCGTAACCATAAGCATAGGAATAGCCTCGATGATTTACCATCATCCTGAAAATCCTGAGACACTGATTGGATATGCAGACAAGGCCCTCTACCGGGCGAAGGCCGAGGGGAGAAACTGTGTGAGGGTGTATCTCCAAAGGCCTTTTGATGCATCTCAAAAAGCAAGGCTTCAATGAAAAACTCTCAACCTGATATACAGAATGCGTTTCCCAAATGCATCAACAGCCCTGCTCCGGGATCTTGCCGAAAAGAAAGCGTGGCAGAAGGATCTCTCTCTTTTCCATGGTTGTAATAAGGAGCCATTAATGGTGAAATACAAAGAAGCACCAATTTCTGGAGTGCCCAGGACCAACATTACCAGGTATGGTCATTTACATGAAGAAGTGAGAGAATCTGAGTTGAAACTGCACCAACTCCTTTCTTCCAATCCCTCGGTGATTTACAAATATAAGCCGGAAAAAGATCTTCCAGCAACCTTTGTGACTTCGAGTGTAAAAGAAGTGCTTGGATACGAAAGAGAGGAATTCTTGGAAACACCTCAATTCTGGGCACATAACATACATCCAGAGGATAGGGAGTGCGTTCTTACCGAATTAGCATATCTCTTTGAGTCAGGGCATCACACCTACAAATATCGTTTCCGTCATAAGGATGGAACTTACCGATGGATGCACGATAAGATAGTACTCTTTCTTGATGAGGAGAACAAACCATGGGAGATCATCAGAACCTGGATAGACATCACTGAGCTTGTGCAGACAGAAGAGGCGCTGCGACAGAGTGAAGAGCGATTCAGGGTGATGGCTGCAATAGCTCATGATGCAATCATCATGCTCAACGATGAGGGAGAAGTCACCTTTTGGAATATCGCTGCAGAGAAGATATTTGGATATTCCTATGAAGAAATCAAGGGTAAAGATCTCCATACGTTTCTTGCACCGAAGCGCTTTTACAAAGC
>JAXHSZ010000069.1:0-7055 GCA_034190725.1 Thermodesulfobacteriota bacterium | reverse complement strand
CTCCTTGTTTTATGGCATCAAACTCCCTAACAAAGAGATTTACTGCCTGATCCCCTAAATCAACGGGGGTCTTGTCATCTCCTATTTCAATGCCAAAACTGTCTGAAAGAGAGTGGGCAGGATCAGTAGAGATTAAAAGAATCTTTTTGTCCGGATGAGCAGTTGCCAGGCGAATAGAAGCGGCGCTGGCTAAAGTCGTCTTGCCGACACCCCCCTTTCCTCCGAAGATAATGAGTCGCAATCTCGGCCATTCATCAAAAAAAGACATGGCTTACACTTCCCCGTCTTCCGTATCAATCCGCTTGCGCATTTTGATTCGGTTGAATTCTGCCATATTTCCGGCAGGATCAAGTTTTGCCTCATAAGTGGCCAGAATATCCATGCTGTCTGGAATTGAGTGTTTCTCAATCGCCTCAACAGTCACTCTCCACCATCCATCATCTTCCTGAGATGCTCCCAGGGTCGAGGAAATCTCTAAACCAATGATCTTACTCAGTTCTGAACGGGCCTTTTCGATCAATTGTGGCAAACCTAAAGACATTTCCATCTTTTATCCCTCCTCTTTCATTTTTCTGATGGCTTCCAATTGCGCCATCAGCATGGCTTCTTCTTTTTCATATATCTCCTCGGTGACCTCTCCCATCTCGTAACGCATTTGAAGATCAAGAATTTCTTCATGAACCCCGGACTCATCTGTTAACTCTTGATACGCCAGATCATTGAGCTTTTGGGCGATCCACATGGGAAACTTGATAGGGAGAAGAAATAAGTCGTCTATAATAAATGCCATTTTTCACCTCCTATGATCAATGGTCTTTTATGTAAAAATATGGTAAATCCTCAGGTCAATAGGGACAAAGGCACAGAGGCACAAAGAAAAAAATGAAAACGTATTCGGGATCTGCTGGGAATTTTCAAGATTTGATCGTTCTATTAAAGTTGCGTACTTTGAGAGAAGAGGAAATCTAAATGACTACTGGAGAAGCAAGATAATCGGCAAGCTGAGTGAATCTCTTCATATCTCCATTCGATATGAGTTCTTTAAAATAATCTCTCACCATTTCTGATTTCTTTATCTCTTGTACAACGATATCCGTAGCAAGACAGGGAAGCACATCATGGTAGGCTCCTATAAAGAGGACTCCTGTTTCCCCTCTTTTCAAAGTCTCATTTATGCTCCTTGCAATGAACACATCTCTCTTTTCCATCAGCTCGTCCCTTCCAGGACAATACCCAATGTATGGTACGGTCCTTTCCAGAGAAGAGTTGGTCTGAGAAAGTTTGAGGAGCCTGTTGTATTCTTCTTTGAGAAGGGTTATGTCTTCTGTTTTTCTTATTTCACCACCACTTCTTATCAAATCAAGGACAATTTGATAGTTTTTACTGCCCCTTTTAGCCCCTTCTTCAATGATTCTTTGACCGAATTCACCCTCAGCCATCAGGCCATCCTGATAGATCTTCAAATTGACGGGATCAAGCCTCTTGAAGTAATTGTCCAGAGCATTCCAAAAGAGAACTATGGTTTGTTTATGTTTAGCCCACCGTTCTTTTCCGCAGATTTCAACACTTCGTTTATCGATGGCTGGGGCAATCTTACCCAAATCAGGATCCATATGAATAACAGGGACATAAAGCAATTTCCTCATTATGCTGGAGTCCCGTGTTGCTCCAATTGACTTACAGAAATCCACTCTTCAATATCGGCCTCTCTGAAAAAGCATGTATCATCCTGGCAATACTCTTTGACAATATTGTAGGCCTTGCTTATCTTCTCAAACCTTTTTTGTGCCTCCCCATCACCTGGATACTTATCCGGATGATATGTTTTACTCATCTTCTTATATGCAGTATTGATCTCAAAGGTTGAGACTTCTTCACTGAGCGACAATATCTTTCTGGCCTCGTTGATCTCGCTGAATTGCATCTTTTTCAATTGCAATGTACAAAAGCTATAGGGAGGGAGGGGACCTATCATTCTGAAATGTATTCTTCCTTTATTCTTTCTATTCAGTTGATTCACTTTTGCCTCAAAGGTGTCCTCTTTGTCCTTGCGAATTAAAAAAGCTGCATTTAATATCATGGAATCATCCATAGTGGCATGGAGACAATGATTTTCTGCTTCTTCTTTTAAGATATCCGTTATTGCTGAGACATATTGTTCTTTCTCCTTGTCCAATACTGCTTTCATCATTTTCCCTATTTCTATTCTGGCCTGGTGAAGGTGACGAGATGAGGTTTGCAGTGCTTCTTCCTTATATTTTCGCACCTCTTCAACCTCTCCTATTTCTTTTAAGACTGTATCGAAATTGCTCCATGTGACGACTATGTTAAGCTCTATCTTGTTATCTATTGCTTCAAGGCCTGTCTTGATTCTCTCGTAGCCTTTTTCTAATATTTTTTTAAGGTATTCTTCACTCTCAGCCATTGTTCCAAATTTCATAGGGATAATGGAGTAACTCTTCATGACCTCTTCCATGACGGTCTGGTAAATGGCAAGGTTGCGCAGAAGTGTCTCTTTGGAGTAAGAATTGAAATGCAGGGGTGGGGAATCACTCACAACCGCACTAATATCCCCATAGGGGAAGGTATACACCTCTGCTCCTTCGATTCCGATTGAGCCAATATTCTCTCGTTTGGTTGTTTTAATAAATCCGTAAATGTAATTGCAATTTTTTGTCAATTTGTCTCAACTCCTTATTCGTATTCTGGCACAGATAAGTTCTTTTGCTCTTTCAGTGCCTTCATAAAATGGTCTGTATTTATTGAAAAAGCAGAATAGTCCTCCAGTCCGGATTCTATGAATTCTCTAATGGCGAAAAGAGATGCTTTCCTGCATATGGATTCTATATCTGCTCCCACAAGACCTGTTGTAGAATCGGCCAGAGTTTTAAAAGAGAAATCAGAAGCCAGAGGTTTCCCACGAGTATGTACCTGAAATATTTCCCTTCGTGTCTCTTCATCAGGGATCGGAAGTTCCAACATAAAGTCGAATCTCCCTGCTCTGAGCAGGGCCGGATCAATGATATCCAGTCTGTTTGTTGCGGCTAAAACCACTATTCCCTTGATTTCCTCAATACCATCCAGTTCACTCAGGAATTGACTGATAACTCGATCGATAACATGCGAGCCCATTTCAGAGCCTCGCCTGGGAACAAGGCTGTCTATTTCATCGAAAAAAACGATGCATGGGGATGTTTGTTTGGCCTTTTTGAAGACCTCTCGAATCCCTTTTTCGCTCTCCCCAACCCACTTGGAAAGAATCTCAGGGCCTTTGACTGAAATGAAGTTTATCTCTGATTCCGAGGCTACAGCTTTGGCAAGCAAGGTCTTTCCCGTACCTGGAAGACCAAAGAGCATGATCCCTTTGGAAGGGGTTATTTTTGCATGATCAAATAGCTTGCCATACTTCATGGGCCATTCTATGGTTTCTCGTAATACCTCTTTTACTTTGTTAAGACCACCCACATCATTCCATTTCACATCAGGGATTTCAATGAAGACTTCTCGTATGGCGGAAGGATCCACTTCCTTCATGGCTTCCATAAAATCGTCCATAGTGACATGAAGCTGTATTATGGTTTCATAAGGAATTTCTTCCAGTTGAAAATCAATACTCGGAAATATATTTCGGAGAGTGATCATGGCCGCTTCCCGTGAGAGTGCTTCCAGGTCAGCCCCGACAAAGCCATGGGTGATCTCGGAAAGTCGAACCATATCCACTTTCTCGTCAAGCGGCATGCCTCGTGTATGAATATTTAATATTTCCAGACGGCCCTTCTTGTCCGGGATACTGATCTCAATCTCTCTGTCGAAACGACCGGGCCTTCTCAATGCCGGATCGAGAACATTCGGAATGTTCGTGGCCCCGATGACAATGACCTGACCTCTTGAAGAGAGACCGTCCATCAATGCAAGAAGCTGGGCCACGACACGCTTTTCCACTTGTTTTTCGCCGCCCATCTCCTCTCTTTTGGGTGCGATTGCGTCAATCTCGTCTAAGAATACGATACTGGGGGTTCGGGCAGTAGCTTCTTCAAATATCCTTCTCAGGTGTGCCTCACTTTCCCCATAGAATTTATGCATGATTTCCGGGCCGCTGAGATGCCTGAAATACGCCTCGGTTTCATTGGCCACTGCACGGGCGATGAGGGTCTTTCCACATCCGGGTGGGCCATGCAGGAGCACACCCTTTGGAGGATCAATACCAAGTTGTTCAAAAATCTGAGGGTACTTCAAGGGAAGTTCAATCATCTCACGAATCCGACGAACCTCTTTGTTCAGACCGCCGATATCTTCATAGGATATCTTGCTTTTTCTCTCTGTTACACTCTTGTCTCCTTTCATCTTCACCAGGGTTTGGGAATGGACGGTAACTCCCCCCTTCGGCAAAGTGGATACAACTGTAAAATCCTGGCTGCTGGTTCCAAATAAGGTTGCTCTTATCCTGTCGCCTTCCACCATAGGGAGACCTTCAAGAAGACTCCCCAGGTATTTCAGATCTTTGTCCCGTCGGACGGTCCTCATTACGGTCAGAGGAGAAAGAACAATATTCTCTGCAGGTTGGTGAGCGATCTTTTGGATATTGATCTTTTCATCAAGGCCAATTTGCGCATTTTCCCGTATCAAACCATCCATCTGGATGATTCCTTTGCCCCTGTCTTCAGGAAAAGCAGGCATGAGCTTTGCAACTGTTTTCCTCTTGCCTGTGATTTCCACAATATCTCCTACTTCAGCCTCAATGTGAGCCATATCCTTGGGGTCTACCCTCACTATAGCCCTGCCAACATCACGGGTTTTGGCTTCAGCTACTCGAAGGAGTAATGATGAATTCATTGTTTCTGGTTTGTAATTGACAGTGCGCGGTTTAGGCTCCATTATTGCCTCTTCAGTCTGATCTCTAAGATTCCGTTCTTGTATGAATGCTCCATTGTATCCTTATCCACTGCTGTTGGAAGCAAAACCTCTTTGCTGTATTTTCTTTCTCCTTTCTCGGTCTTTAAAGTTAAAATATCGCCTTTCACTTCAATAAGGATATTATTTTCATCGACCCCCGGCAATTCAGCTACCACTGTAAGATGGTCATTTTCATCGAATATGTCTACAATGGGTTCTCTTATCTCTTCTACTACCGGACCACTCGGGGTTTCCTTGATATTCCCAAAAGAGTCAACAACCGTCTTTCCGCCCATGGTCCTGATATTGAAGCCGTATACTCCTCTCAGTTTGTCTCCAAGCCCTTTTATCTCTCCACTCTTTTGTATCTCTTCTACTTCTTGCGGTAATTTTGAAGCAAGATCAATTAAATTTCCAATGCCTTTGAAGAGCCCACCAAAGCTCAATTTTCCTATCCCAAAATCAACTTCTATGGTTTCTTCTTTTTTCTTTGTTTTGCCCATATCTTATCCTCCTGTTCCGAATAATGAGTCCAATTCCCCAGACCAATGGATGAATATGAAGGATTTTGGAATTTGAACAACATTCACCATTTTACTTCTATAGTAACAAAATTAAAGGGAGGTGCAGGTCCAACATACCTGAATGTCACCCGTTCTCTCTCTTCTTCTATTCTGTCTCCAATCAAAAGATCGAGTTCCTTCTCACGTGTTCTGTCTATTAAAAAAGCAGCATTGAGGAACATGCTGTCTCCATATGAATCATTTGTTTTCATATCGAATATAAGTGGTTTAAGAGCCTTCAATATTTTTCTGGCTTCGAAGGCTTTTTTCGTCTCGAGAGCGGATTTTACGGCCCTGCCAAGATTGATTTTGTGGATATTATTCGAATTCCTTGACTTATCCTCTGCATTTTTTTTAAGTCTTTTTATTTCACTATTCTCTTCGACTATTTCATTGAATATTTGGCTCATATTTTTCCAGAGTGCCTTCAGACCCATCTCAACTTTGTTGTCCATATCTCTCAGAAGACCTTTAAATTCCGTGCATCGTCTTCTCAAGAGAGTGCGCACCTCTTCAGCGCTGGCAGCTATGGTACAGAACCGCACCGGCAGAACCGTGTAATCCTTCATGACTTCTTCAATGACTCTTTCATGGGCCGTCATATTTTCCCTGTTGATGACATATTGAGTCATGGGAGTGTTGCTGATAACTGCACTTATGCTATTGAACTCGATTGTTGAGACAACATCTCCACGCTGACCGATACCGATGGGTCCGAAGTTTCGGTCTTCATCGCTTCTAATGATACAGTAAAGATACTTCCCTTCCTTGGCCATCTTTCTCTTCCGTTCTGTTCGAATAAAAGCTTTTCATCATTGACAAGGGGACTGGGTTACATTCTGTTGAAATTCCAAGAGAAGTCATAATCCGGAAAAATTCGAATCAATAATCTACTGACATTGTTTTTATGGCTTCTGAAGGTGTTGGGGCTTCTTTGGACGTTGCTTCATTAACAGAATCATTTTTGCGTTTTTGGACGACTTCTTCCAATCTCACGAGTTCCTCTTCGATATCAATCAAATCCTTTCCTATCTGTTTCATTCTCCTTTCCAGATTTTCTTGTTCCTGCCCCAAACGGGTCTTCTTTTTCTCAAGGAGAAACATCTTCAGATATTCCGATCCCTTCATTTCGGTTTTTGATGTTATCTTAGAGCCCAAGGCGGTCTTGATATCTGAGAGAGAGGACCGTTTCTTTTCCACACCTTCCTCCTTAACAATATTCATTAATCAAACCTACAATATCCTTTCTTACCCTTTCCTGATTGGTTCTGCTTCCGATGCGGCTTGTTTCGGAAGCCAAAACCTCCATGCATATCTCCTTGAAAATCTCATCATCTTTGTCTACGGATGAATCCCGTACACGAAGGGTTTTTGCAATCATGATACATCCCCTTATGGTAGGGGTAAATTCACAGGAGTCAGAATCTCTCAATGCCCTGACAACCTTGACGATCCTAGCTGCCTCCCCATTGGAGAATCCGGATTTTGCCTCAGTAATACCCACTTCCGTCTCTTCATGTAAAGTACTGTGGAGTAACTGAAAGTGTTTGACAATATGCTATACCTGCTAATTCTAATTGCGTTTGGTTACTTAGTCAA
>JAXHSZ010000068.1:0-33397 GCA_034190725.1 Thermodesulfobacteriota bacterium | reverse complement strand
TATACTGCCAGAGTCAGAAACAGTTTCCTGTCATTCATGGCACACTTATTGCTTATGAAGAGACTGACATTCAAGGACTTTGGATACTATATGTCTCAATTTCTACAATATCCCTTCCATAACTATGACAGCATTTGATTGAAAAAGAGTTTTAATAACCCTCAGTGAAAAGGGATCATCTGATAGAGAAGAGAATTACTGGATGTGGATGAAATAATACATGACATTTTTATGGTAAGAAATAAAATTCTCAGAATGAATCTTTGCCTGATATTTTCACAAATCGTTTTATTAGCCTTTTTATTAGTAAAACAGCGTATGTTGTAAAAATTTTTTATGAGCTGTTTCTTTCAACTGCGCATTATTTCTCTTTAATCAGAGAGTTTTTCATAATGGTATTTATGGAGAGCAGAAGAAGGACATGAGATAATGAAATGAGAGCTATAAAAAGTTAATTTGTACACAATTATTCGATAGAACTCATCCTTTTTCATTTGAGATAAGGTAAGGGAATTTTAAAGACAACGAAAAGAAAACGACAGATGGGTACTATGTAGAGAAGAAGTACAGAGGAAAGGGTATGGTTGGACACATAATGGAAAATACTCTGATAGTCAACATTAATGAGGGCAGCCATTTCGTTGGCACGTTCCTTGAGCTTTGAGTGAGGTGAACCAATGGAATACAGTTTTACCCCTGAACAACTTGATAGGATTGAGACCATTCTGGCAGAGGACCTGATCGAAGTTGGTGCCAACTCCGTCATTTTTATTGATATGGCAGGCAATATTATTGCAAGATGCGACAATGGAGAGAGCGATCATGATGTGTATTCTTTAGCAGCATTGGGTGCAGGTAATTTCGGTGCTGTGAATGCCATGGCAAACATCATTGGAGAAGACGAGTTTTCACTGCTCTTTCACAAAGGGCAAGAGAAAAGTATGCATTTCAGCAAGGTGAATGGTGATTTTCTTCTGATCATCCTATTCGGGAAAGATATCTCTCTGGGTTTTCTCCGCCTGAAAGTGGCAGAGGCTGCCAATAAATTGAGAGATGTGTGGGAACATTAATGAGGAATTCTTCACCTCATTTCTTATTTTCTTTGCTTTATCAGTCCGATTGGTCCAGTCGGTATGAGAATTGAACCAGTATTTTGGAGGGATCAGTTTTGGCATTCATCAATCTCAAAAACAAAGAGGTACAGGTAAAAATAGTCTACTATGGCCCTGGTAGGGGTGGGAAGACCACGAATCTCGAATATATAAATACACGATTTAAAGAGAGGGTCAAATCGGATATGGTCAGTATAAAGACTTATGGAGACCGAACCCTCTTCTTTGATTTTCTTCCTTTTGATGTGGGGAAGATAAAGGGATATGCTGTTCGAATACAACTCTACACAGTGCCGGGACAGGTGAAGTATAATGCAACCAGACGCTTGGTTTTGAAAGGGGTGGATGGTGTTGTTTTTGTTGCTGACTCCATGGCAGTGAGAAGAGAAAAGAATCTTTTATCTCTCAAGAGTCTTCAAGAAAACTTGACGGCTCATAATAAGAACATCTTCAGGGTTCCCCTTGTATTGCAATATAACAAAAGGGACCTCAAAGAAGATGGTATTCCTCTCTTATCTTTAGAAACACTGGAAAAAGACCTTAACGGGCGTTTGAAGGTACCTTCTTTTGAGGCCAGTGCTGTAACAGGAGAAAATGTGCTTCCCACACTGAAAAGGATAATATCCACAACTATATCATCCTTGCAAGAGGAACTGAAATAGGAGGGCAGACAATTGAATTATAACGATGATGTTACGATTACCATGGAACTGGATGAACGATTTGATGAACTCTTTGGAGAAAATGAAATACAAACTGACAGTCAGGAACAGGACTCCTCCCTCGGCGTGCAGGATTCGCCAATCAAAGACTTGAAGGTCGCAGTTCTATCACTCGATTGGGAGATTACCGATCAGATAATGGACAGATTCAACAACGAGATAGACAGGCAAAAAGAGATTTGGAAGCATGACAAAACTATTCTTATGTTCCTTCAGCTCCTTGGAGGGGTTGGACAATATATCAGAAAAAAGCGGGACAAAGCCCATCATGGTTCCATTGGATTGCTCCATTCTGCCTATAGTAGTCTCGAAAAGGTGGCATTAACAAACGGAATTTCTGAAGAAAATAAGCAAAGGTTGTTTCGCATTGAACTGAATAAATTCAATGAGCTGAAAAGACAGATTGCCCTTGAAAAGACAGAAACTCCCAGAAAGATGGAACTTCCTCTTGTTGAGGCGATGGAAATAGAAACTCCTCCTGAGACTGTAATTGTTGCAGAGATGGAAGAAGATAACGCCACCGATATACCTGATTCACCAGTGAAAAATTTAAAAGAAATTGTTGAATCACTCGATTTGGAAATAAAAGATCAGGTTTTGGTGCGGTTTAACGATGAGATGAATAGGCTAAAGCACATGTGGAATGAAGACAGGATTGCTCTTTTGTTTCTTCAACTCATTGGCGGTATTGGTAAATATATTCAAGTAAAGAAGGAAAAAGCCAATCCGAAATCTATGAGATTACTCTGCTCTGCTTGTGATAGTCTGGAAAAGGTGATGGTATCCCAAGAGATTTCAGAATTAGAAAAGGATGAAATCTTCATTGCAGAGTTGAATGCATTTAATGAATTTAAAAAAGAAATTGCTTTAGAAAAAACTGCTGTCTCAGAACGAATGGAAAAAAGATCCGATGAGATGACGATGCCCCAAGTGCCTGAGAATGAAGTCACAACTGAAGAAGATGAAGTCCTTCCGACAATGGAATCCCATGTGCTGTTCAATGATGAGATGCCGGACCAAGAAGATATGATTGAGACTCAAAATGAGTTTATAGAAGAAAAATTTACATTACAGGATATTCCATCTCAAGACACACCTGCAGAAACTGAAATTGTTGCTATAGAGGAAGAGATAAATATCGGAAAGACACTTGACGAAGAAGAGTACGCCCCACCTGAAATACTGATCTCCGATACAATATCAGAAGAAGATTTCACTGGAGAAGAGAAAGAGATTAATATATCGGATGAGGTTACAGAGGAACCAGAATTTGGTCCCACAATAATCTCTGCTGATACTTTTACTGAAGACAGTGCAACCAATGAAGAAGAAATATCTTCTAAAAAGAAAAAAGGAAGAAGGAGATTCTGGTTATTCGGAAAACGGAAGAAAGACACAAGTGTTGGTATCGATGAAGAGATTGAGCAAAAGTTAGAGATAAAAGACGAAGAGGAAGAGTTAGAATTCCGGGAAGTAGATAAAGAAGGATACATCACGCCTGAAATGACCGCACAGGATATCGTTGTACAGGATGATGTGATCAATGAAGAAGAGATCTCTATCGAAGATGGAATCGACAAAGAAGAATATATTATGCCTGAAATGACCACACAGGATATCACTGTACAGGATGACATGACCGATGAAGAAGAGATCCATGTCAAGGAAAAGACCAATGAAGAAGCATACAGCTCGTTTGGAATGACTACACAGAATAAATCTATGATGGATGAAACGGAGCAAGAAAATACTCTTCAGGAATTGACTGTTCAAGAAGCGGATTCCACCCTTGAAACGAAAATGTTTCAGGGATTCCCACAGGATAAAATGGCAACCGAAGATGAAGAGATTGACGTTTCGGAATTGGCTGTCTTAGAACAAGATGACGCTTTGCAGATGCCAATAGAAGATGCATGTTTATTAGACTATGCGGAAGATCAAGGGGGAGGAATGGATTTTCCGGAATTGACTTATCAGGACGACCAAATCACTGAAGAGATTGTAGACTTTGATGCATCAGCAGAAGATTATGGAGCTATAGGGGTTGAAGACACTGATACTCCTTGTGAAACAATTGAAGAAGAAGATATAATCCCGGAAATGATTGCCCCCGCCATATCGGGAGAATATGAAGAGAACAGAGAAGAGATGGTCGATTTCTATCAACAGAGTGAGGATGGATTATCTCGACCTGAGGGAACAATGACATGGACTGACGAAGCTTTTATTCATGTATTGGAAGAGATAAAGAATACAATACAATCAGAATTCAGCTCTCTCAGGGAAGAATTAAAATTATGGAGAGAAGAAAAGTAAAAGGGAACCTGATAGTCTTCCAGAAAGGAGAAACAAAATTCTTGATAGTTCTTGATCAATTACATACTCCATTCATAATGAGAACAAATGGCTGAGAAGTGAGTTTATTGGAGACTTTGAAATGAATATTTCGTTGAATGAAGCGTATGTTATGGTTTTCAAGCGCGTAATGAGGGACAACCTTGGAGAGTTTTCCCTGACCAGCCAGATGTTAAAAGTCATTATGGAATTAGATGGCAAAAAAAATCTTGGGACAATAGCCCAGAAGACGGGTATAAAGATAGGTATCATCAAGGAGATCATTTCCAAGCTTCTAAAACTAGAGCTTGTTGAACCTGTTGAGGGCGCTGTTCCCATTCTGCAAGATGACTTCTTTGATTATCTCAATGCTCAATTGTCCTTGGCCGTGGGTCCAATAGCCGAGATATTGATCGATGATGCAGTCAGTGACCTGGATCATACTCTATCACATTTTCCGAGTTGTCGAGCAGCTGAGTTGGTTGACTTGCTTGCCAGACAGATACAACGAGAGGAGAAGATGACACGGTTTAAACAGAATATGATCAAGAAAATTAAGGAAACGGATATTTCCAATAATACTAAGAAACTTTCTTGAGGAGCTCAGCTATGATTGTTTTTTGTGAGGAATGCGGAGGAAAATATCGAGTAGATCCTTCAAAAATTAAAGGAGATGCGGCCCAAGGGAAATGCCAGTTTTGTGGGCATGTTATTACCATAATGAAACCTGATGTCAGATCTTCGGAATCACAACACGGTTATCATGCCATAAAAAAGGCAACGCCGCATTTCAAACCTACAATTCAAAAAAAGCATGCAGGAAATCGTGTAGCGAAGATCTTCGGGAAGCGTTCATGGAGAATTGGTCTGACAACGAAATTTATGTTTTTTATCCTTGTGCCGTTGATCATCATTTATAGCGTCAGTATTTTTCTTTCAATACGAAACATGTCATCCATGCAAGAGCTTACAATAAATAAAAGTGTCAATATAATAACACGAATGACAGAGGAGAAGACAAATAGTCATTCCAAGTTTTTAGCAATGCAGATTAAAAACTACCTCATGAAACACCCGGACTTGAAAAAAGAGGACTTCAATAGCGATCCAGAATTCAAGAAAGTAGTCCTCCACAGGATAGGACGTACCGGTTACACTGTTCTCTATGAGATGCCTGATGAAAATGGGATCTGGAGAGCATGGGTCCATCCCAACCCTCACCTGGTAGGCATTGATTTAAGCCAGTTAAAAAAGACTCTCGGGAAGAATTTTAAAGGATTTTGGAAAACCCTTACAGGAGTGGAAGGCAGAAAGGGCTCAACAGGTTACTACACATGGCATGAAAAGGACGGGCGAACAAGGGAGAAATACATGGCTTGTATTCCTGTTGAAGGGACATCCTATGTTGTTGGTTCTACTCTCTACCTTGATGAACTCTATGCACCCGTTAACATACTGGAAAAAGAGGGAGCGCAGATTGCTGAAAAAATAAGAAGAGCCAATATGATAACAATGGGGACAGGGCTTGTCGCCATTGCATGTATTATATTTCTCTACGGACGTAGCCTTACAGGTAAAATCCGACATCTCTCCGAAACCGCGGACCGTATCAGTATAGGTGAGTTGGATGCAGAAATAGAAATAAAATCCAATGATGAAATAGAAGATCTGGCAGAAGCAGTCTCACGCATGCAGGACAGTATCCGTCTTTCAATTGAGAGATTGCGAGGACGTAAAGCAAAGAACGCAGCCTGAAGATGTGATGCTTTTTTTATGACAGACCCTGAAAAGTGTAATTTGAGAGACGAATGGTTATTGTTCCGAGAGAGAAGCCTTCTATTCAGAATCTGAACAGCTATTACCTCGACATGGAGCGACTTGTGGAACACTATCAAGGGGAGTTCGATGCAGGAGGGATCCATTTTAAGTCTGTTTCCGCAGAAGGCATGATTTTCTTTGACAAAGACGAACTTTTGACAGCTGTTTTTCAGAATAAATACGGGGAGATCGAAGGCGAGAAAGCAGTGGGTCTGCTCATGCAAAAAAAGGCAGCCATAATTTTACAGTGAACATCTATGATATAGATCATGAGAAAGTCTACTATTGGGCAAATGCATATAACGCAAAGATGATGTATGAAGGCCTCAGTGTCGACATCATTGATCTTGAAGGTTTGTTAACAAAGATGAGTTTTCAGAAGCTCACCGGTTATGTGGATGTATTAATAGGCAAAGGGGAGGAAAGGGGCCTCATCTTTTTCCAGAATGGAGACATGGTTGTCGGGTCGTATTCGTGGAACAACGGAAAGATCAGAAATTTCCAAGAAGACCAAAAACTCCTTATTCAAAAAACAAAAGAAGGGGGGGGGACTTTTAACGTCGGCAAGATTCCCCCTACAATGGAAAACAAAGAAAAGAGAAAGATACAGACGAGTCGGAGATTATTTTCGAATGCGCTCAATATGCTCGAAGAACTATTGATTGCATTCGAGCAAACAGTCGGTTCAAACAAGAAGATAAAGACAGGGTCCAGTATTCTGCTCAAAAAGAAATTTGTGGAACTGGCTGGCAAGTATGATTTTCTTGATCCGTTTGCAGGTGAATTCGAATACTCTGATCAAAAGATTTCATTTAAAGGGGATGCAAGCACTCAAGACCTCATATATGGGGTAGTAGAATCCGTAAAGGAATCGGCCAATGAACTTGGAATCCTGCATCAGCTTGAAAAGAATTTAGATCCATGGTTCAAGAGACATTGCGATATGCTAAAAAGATACAGGATCAGTTTCCCGTAATTCAATTCACTTTCAGTTTCATCCATGCATGGATGAAACTGAAAATTCATTGACTAAAATTATGAAGAAAAAGATACTCATTGTCGACGATAATCTAGAGGTGTTGCGCTCTCTCAAAGAAAGCCTTGAAGACCACGATGAGCATTTTTCTGTAATAACCGCCAGAGACGGTTTTCAAGCCATAAAAATGCTGAAGGAAAACCCCATCTCTCTGGTGGTTACTGACCTCAAAATGCCACAAATGAATGGAGCTACACTCCGGGCTTATATCGTTGAACACTTTCCGGATATTCCGGTATTCATAATGACCGGTTATGGGAAAGAAAGCCTCAAGAGGCAGATCCAAATGGAAGATGCCTTGGAATACATTGAAAAACCCATTGTGATCAGTGATCTTACTCGGAAAATTAAGATGATCTTACAGAGGGAGTCAGAGGGTGGAATATTACATGATATCTCTTCTGGGATGTTTTTACAGTTGATGGATATGGAAAGGAAGACATGTACCATTAGGTTAAATGATAAGCAGTCGGGGAAACATGGAGTACTCTTTGTCAAGGAAGGTGCGCTGATTGATGCAAGAGTTGGGAGTATCCAAGGAACAGTCGCTGCATATGAAATTCTCTCTTGGGATGAAGCGAACCTTTCAATCCAAAATGCATGTTTTAATAAGAAAAAGAGGATCGAGAACGACCTTCAGGCAGTCCTCCTTGAAGCAATGCGGCTTAAAGATGAGCGTGAGCAGAGAGAAGAACCAGGCGCTCCCTCTAATGAGGATGAAAACCCAGATGAATTGGTGAAAAATGGGGGTACAGAAGATACGAACCCCACGGATTATATTAAGTGTAAGTTGGATGCAAAGATGGATAAAAAGTGGGAGCTAGAGAACATATATCAGGACAATTCATGGAACAGCTTCATGGCGCAGATACGAAAAATGGGGGCAATCTTTGATGCAGGAAGACTGAATCTTGCCTATATAGACAGGGGTGAATCAAATGATTTCATACTTTTACCTGGTCAAGAGACAACAGTCATTTCAATCAGTCCAAAGTGTCCTAAGGAAAAAATAATTCAAATTATAAATGATACATTCGCATAAATTGTTATAAATCAAGGGAATGTTCACCTTCAGATTGAAATTAATACTAGGATTGCAGGTTTTTATGTATATGAGGATACGTGTCAGACTCTGCATCTAATGAGAAACGAAGCAAGCAGCCGGTGCGTACCAAAGTCCTATTCACCCTCACGGATTATTACTTTTTTCAAGGAACTTCAGCCTGTTTCGTTGAGAACAGGATCTCAAGATTTGTGAACTGGTGATAACAAAGAATGCAAACGAAATTGCCATCCAAGAAAGAAATCAAGAAACTATTGCACTGTATTTTGACAACTGAAGATGTGAAAGGGGTTATATTAGTCTCTTTTCAGGGAGAGATCATATTTGAAGAGTTTTTATCTCCACCTCCAGTAGATCCTCATACAAAAGACTGGTGGGGCTTTTTTATTGACTCATTGAAAGGAATCAGAGAAGCGGATTTACTATTTGAAAAGAGCAGACTTTATATCAGGAGAATAGAGCATGGATATCTCTTTGTGCTTATGGGAGTTTTCGCTCCAATTGCCATGTTACGACTCAATTGCGACACTCTGTTGCCCAATTTGAAGCAGATGGGAAAAATTAAAAGATTCACGCATCTTTTTGCAAGATAGAGTAGCTTTGTTACAGTTTATAATAATTACAATACGTATATTGCGATTCTGATCTATTATAGGTAAAAATGAGCAAGATAATAGATTATTCTCACTCCAGACGTATGAATACTTCAAGCGGTTTCAGTTGATAACCGATTTTCAACCGATGGGAGTTATGTATAAGTCTGCGAGTACTTGCAGTGGTTGTCAGTTG
The DNA here is from genome assembly GCA_034190725.1 of Thermodesulfobacteriota bacterium. Taxonomy (GTDB): domain Bacteria; phylum Desulfobacterota; class UBA8473; order UBA8473; family UBA8473; genus JAXHSZ01. Next base: position 24,523 of record JAXHSZ010000068.1, on the reverse strand, counting down.
CTCATGATAGGTTTGGGAATAATAAAAAGATCGAATAAATACATTTTAAACAAGGCCTGGTTCAGGTCGAGGTGGAGACAAAATGAATGAGAATGTAACCGGAAAAAAAATCGACGTAGAAGCAAAATTACGGGCATCAGAGGTCTATTATTCAATGGGATTGTTGGGAGACTCCCTACAGTCCTATGAACAAATTCTTCAAGATGTCCCGGAACTGGATGCATATAAACAAATAAAAATCAGAGAAAAGATTGCGTCATTGAAAAAGGAAATCAGGGAACAACAAAACGATGAAGTTACAGAAGCATCTGAACTCTCAGCACAAGAGCCTCCCATCAATATGGCGAACAAAACAGATATTGAAAGCGTTGAGGAAATCCTGGACAGTGCATCAGCATTCAAGAAACTTGGCCTTTTCAAAGAAGCAATCGCTAAATATGAAATGCTATTTGAACATAATTATCCCCCTGGAAAAATAGTCCCCAATCTTTCAGAATGTCTCTTCAGTATTTATCCTGCCACAGCAGTTAAAGAGCAGATAGAAAGCCTTTTCAACAGACACGGCATCGATGAAGATGAGGCCGGGCGGATTCAGTTTTTGCTTGGGCTGGAGATGGAAAAGAGGCAACATAATGATCTGGCCTTTGATCTGTACAAGTCAGCAGTGGAAAAGGACCCAGACAATATTGAAATCAAAAAGAAAGTAGATTCTCTTACCACTGACTTTTCTTTAGGATCAGAAACGGATGGATATATTGTAGATAATGAAAAATTGCAGAAAGCAGATGCTGAAGATGAGCATCATGACTCTGAAATGAGATCGCCGGACAGTTTTATAAAGAATGATATGACCATTGATGAGATAGAAATGGACTTTGATCTTATTTCTGACTTCCCCCTTGATGAAGAAGATGGGAAGATTGAGGCAGGAATAGACACAGACGATGACATCGCTCTGAACTTGGAAAAAAGTTTGGATGCTGAAACGGAAGTAGAACCGGAGACAAGTCAAAAGGTCCAAGTAGATGCGGACATGAATTTGGAGGAAGAAAAAAAATATGATATGGGGAGAGAAACAGAGAAGGATAAGGAGCAAGTGGATGATGGACAAGAGGAGGGTGAAGGTGAGAGAAAAGAAGTAAAGTCTGAATCAGATGTGATGACTGAGACAGAGGGGTACAGTGTGAGGGATGATGAAGTATCTGATAAAGTGATAGGGCTATTGGAGCAGATTCTAGTTGATGCGTATCGAAAAAAAGTATCACACATACACATCGAGCCGTCATTCGATTCAAAGTCAGCTGGTATACGCTTCAGAATGGATGGTGTTTGTCAGGAGTATCTTCACATACCCCAGTCCATGGCCCAGGAATTACTTTCAAGACTGAAAGCAATGGCCAACCTCGATGAGGAAGAAACATTCATACCTCAAGATGGGAAGATTAAATTCAAGGGAAAAGATACACCACCTCTTGATCTTCGAGTAACCACCATCCCAACTATAGGAGAGGTCGAGGATATTGTTGTCAAAATATTGGTGAAGACCGATGTAATGGCACTGGATGAAATAGGATTGAGTGAAAAAAATCTAGATAAAATCAAAAACATCCTTACAAAGCCTTATGGTCTTATGCTGGTATCAGGCCCAACCAGTTCAGGAAAAACCACAACCCTTCACAGTGTCCTTGCTCATATCAAAAGGTCAGACCTCAAAATCTGGACTGCAGAAGATCCTGTGGAGATTGTTCAGACCGATATGAGACAGATTGAGGTACAACCTGGAATAGGATTAGATTTTACAAGGATTATGCGCTTTCTTTTATTAGCCGATGGGGATGTTATCATGATCGGTGAGATGCAGGAGGATAGAACAGCCTCAATGGCAATACAAGCCTCGCTGACCGGACATCTCGTCTTTTCATCCCTCAATACGGAAGGTGCTTGTGAAACAGTGACCACACTCCTGAGCACCGGCTTGAATCAACTCAATCTCTCTCATGCTCTCCTGGGTGTGCTTGCTCAAAGGCTTGTCAGAAGACTATGCACAAACTGCCGTGAGGAATATCACCCCTCAAAAGAGGAGTTTGAGGATATTGTTTCCGATTATGGTAATGGACAATTTAAGGCCTTTAAAGGGGATTTTAGTCCTGATCTTAAACTCTATCGTCCTGTGGGCTGCGACCTATGCACTCATTCCGGTTACAAAGGACGTATAGGCATACATGAATTGATGGAAGGGACGCCTCAAATAAAAGGTCTGATCAAAGAACGGGCAACCGAAGGGGACCTTTTTGAACAAGCAATAAGAGATGGAATGACTACTATGAAACAAGATGGAATCAATAAGGTTTTTATGGGATTGACTGATATTGATGAAGTGAGAAGAGTCTGTGTTGCATGACACAAAATTTCTGTTAAGCTGACAGCCCGGGTTCTACCATCTTAACGAATCTGGAATTAATCAGATGATCCTTGTTATCCACCTCTAAATGAAAGAATTGATCATTATGATTCAAGAAATCAGAAAGGCGTGTGTAACTTTCCGGAAGATCTGTGAATACCTTGCCATTCAGATTTCCACCAGAAATGAGACAGACCCGAACGATAATCTGTTTTAAGCAAGGAGTCTGCAAGTTCAGCTCATTTTTCTCTAAAATAACCATTACAATAGATCCCCTCCATAGGATAATTGTCTCCTCTCCATCTAACTCGAAGGGCAAATATGAATTTTTGTCAATGAGCAATTCAGATACCAACTGGCTCCCTGAATGACTTGATGATTGGGGTGAGACGAAAAAGCTTCCCGCAAGACTGCTTCCATCAGCGAAAAAGACCTCAGCTTCCCTCTTTACCATATCAATCTTGTACATCAACTCCTCCTTTAATCTCTTCGGGTATTTCATGATAGGTGGACATCATGAAGTATGAAAACAGATATGACTCAACATTCTTCATCTTCTGCTGCGTTGGCTTCATCAGCGATACGGGCCGCTTCCATCAAAAGGGACATGGTGCTGTGATGAATAGTTCGAGGTGGGAAGGTGGAATAGGGGACGATCTGAAATTCCCCATCTTGCCATGTCATGAGCCGGTAAAATGCATTTTCTCCGTAAAGGTCACCCAGGGAAGCATGAATAATTTCTCCTGACTGCATATAGATAATGCCTTTTTCACCCATACTTTTAAGGGTTATCTCAACATCCTTATGCCCTTCGGAAAGGCTTTGAATAAAATCCGTGGAGTTCATCTCTTTAAGAGATCCATTGACACCTCTCTTTGATTTTTGGGAACCTTTTAAAGCCAGCACACGCGCAATCTTTAAGGAGAGGATTTCCATATCCACTGGTTTTTTTAGGAAGTCATCGGCGCCGGCTTCCAGGCATTTCGCCGGGAGTCTCTCCCCTTCTTCTTCTGTGAGAAAGAAAAAAGAAACGTCTCCCCCAAGAGAGTTTTCTCTGATAGTCCGGCAGAAGCTCAGGCCATCGGTCTCTGGTAGATTGACCTCGGAAATGATCAAGTCAACTCTGAATTGGGATAGAGTTTTTATCGCCTCACGAACATCCGAAACAACCTCTATCTGGTACCCATCATTACTCAGTCGGAGAGACATACTCGATTCTTTGGACTCTTTGGAATCAACAATAAGGATAATTCCTCCATGATGATCAACTCTTTTTAAAAATTCCTCATCCTTGATGAGATGCAGAAAGGTTTCCAAGATTCTTTCATACTCTCCAGAAGGAAATTGTCTGCTCAGTATACTCCTGAGTCGATTGATGTCCTGAGACATTTCAGATTCACTTCTTCTCAAGCTCTGATATACAATGACCATCTCCAGAATGGTCGATTCTATCCTTCGTCCATTCTCCGTACTCAACTTGAAATTAAGAATTTCTTCCAGATGGTAAGGAGTAGTTATACTGCCTAACAGATCTTTCCCTACTCCCCGTGTTGAAAACCATGCAGCCAGAACTGTAGCATCTACTTGAGCAGGGAAGAGATGCAACCTCAATGCTAAAAGCTTGCAAAGCCGCACTCTGGTGAGTGTCTCTTGGAGTTTGTCTGCATCATTCTCCAGACTTTTTCTCACAAGAAATGCCGTGAGATCAATTAAGGCTTCACTCATCTGATGGTAGGGATATTCTTGTCCAAATAGTAAAGGGGAAAGATCATAGTATGATATATGTGGAAGATCAATATCTTTTGGAATATCCTTGAGCCAGGATCCCTGACGCTGGAAGGTGCGGTTGTTCACCAATAAAAAGTCCGGTGAATTTTTTCTGAGTGTATCTATCATATCCTGCAGTGATAAAATCCAACTCACGTCCCGATACCCCTCACAGCGAAGGATGGTTTTCAGGGCGCCGGCGCGAGTGAAATCAGGTTCAAGAACAAGTATTTTCTTTTTTGTTCTGATCTCCTCTTCACAATCTATTTCTATTTCTTCTTCAGTTTCTTTCTCAGAACCTAATATGGCGAAATCATGGGGGACCTCCAGATCCCGTTCGGGTGTGTATGTCCTACCCCTATAGTGGACGTCTATGGCCTTTGCAATCTCTGCCTTCGATGCCACAAAAAATACCAGTTTTACACCTGCGGGGAAGATCGTTTGGATTTGACCGATTATCAAATGATCTTCCGGGTTATCAATTGCAAGTGTGAGGATCTTTTTTTTTGGATCGTAGTTTACGGGAAAAATATTCCATTTCTCAGCCAGCTTCAATGGAACAAATTCTCTGGCAGTCCCTTGAGGAGGCTCTTCTAATAAAGGATGATAAGATTTTCCATAAATCTCAGCCAGACTCTCTCCAAATTCCGTATAATCCATAAGGTTGAGAAAGAGAATGGCTTCATCAATGGACATCTTCCGTGTAAGGGCATAGTCTTCCGCTTGAAGAAACTGGTCCTCTGTTAATCGACCCTTTTGTATGAGATATGTTCTCAGTCTTATGATGTCATCCATCATCTCATTGGGAGACTGCTTCATTGTCCTTTCTGTATAAATTTGCTTCCTCCTCACTTATCAAATCCTGTCCCACCAGTTCCGTGATGTGGCTTTCTAAGGTCTGCATCCCCTTAGATCGAGCTGTCTGAAGCACGGAAGATATTTGATACGTTTTCCCCTCTCTAATCAGATTCCGGATGGCCTGATTGCATATCATTACTTCCACGGCTGCAACTCTGCCCTTCTTATCAGATCGTATTAATAATTGTTGTGCAATCACTCCACGTAAGGATTCACTCAGCATGGTTCTGACCTGAGGTTGCTGTGATGTGGGAAATACATCTATGATACGATCAATTGTCTGGGCAGCACTGGAAGTATGGAGAGTGGCGAGGACCAAAAGTCCTGTCTCTGATGCTGTCAGTGCCAGATGGATTGTCTCCAGATCTCTCATCTCCCCGACAAGAATAACATCAGGGTCCTCTCTCAAGCCGGCCCTCAGACCTGAAGAAAAGCTATCTACATGAAAACCCATTTGCCTTTGGTGTATAAGGCATTTCCCTTTGGGATATATAAATTCTATTGGATCTTCTAGAGTGATGATGTGATAATTATTCTCCTTATTCATTAAATCTATCATAGAAGCGAGAGTCGTGGATTTGCCTGATCCCGTTGGTCCTGTTACCAATACAAGACCGCTCTTCATACGCGCAAGGGAATAGATGGACTCAGGGAGCATAAGTTCCCTGAGAGTCTTTATCTGTGTAGGAATTAGACGGAATGCTCCTCCATATCCGTTTTTTTCCATGAAAACATTGGCACGAAAACGACCTTTATTTTCAAGTTCATATGCAAAATCAATATCCCTCTTCTTCTTCAGAAGTTCCAGCGTCTCTTCATCCAACATCTCAAGAAGAAGGACTTCAGCTTCTTTGGGAGAAAGATCATGATATTTTGTTCTCTGTAATTCACCGTTGATTCTGAGCATAGGAGGATTTCCTGCGGAAACATGCAAATCAGAAGCCCCATACTCTATCATCATGTTAAGCAACACATCAATCTTAGCCAATATTGGTATCCTATTTGTAGAAAACTAATAGAAGAACATTCCTTCTGCCAGTCTGATTAAAAGGGGAAAGATAAATAATATCAAAGAATTAAAAAGCCATTACGGTTTTCGATGAGTGATTAAAAAAAATCTATTACTGGTGAAATAATAAAGGAGTAGGTACACATGATAATATGATGAATCAAACAGCGATCAGCATTCAACTTCAGATAGTGAAAACATTATTCTAAAGGCTTGTAGCTGAAGCCATACAACCTAGAATAGATATTTTCAAAATATTGCATTCGCACTTTAAAATTTTATTTTTTCTCTAGTTTTCGGCCAATCACTCATTAAAAATCTGTATAGAAAATGCAATGTGCAGTATAATGAAAATCCCTCGCTCACCAATCTTTAAAAAGGGGGCAAGGGGGATTTTTAAGTGCAAAAAACCGTTATTTAATAGACCATGATTTCCTTTTCTTTCTTTATTATCGGTCTGCAATAAAAAAACTTTAAATCATTCAATCTTGACAACAAATAACCCGTCTGGTAACATGTTTTTCACTTTAAACTTTGCAATTGAACGTCTTTTTTTAAAGTTTCTCATCTTTTAAATGTGGTCTCATGTTGAGGGTGTTATATGACGAATAAAAGAACTGCCAAAGAATGGTTTAATGAAGGATATAGATATGACACCATTGAGGCTGATTATGATAAGGCCATAATCGCTTACAAAAGGAGTATAGAACTCGATGACACCTTTGTGGATGCCTATGTGAATCTGGGCTTTATATATCTTGAGAAAGAGGATTATGATCAGGCTTTAGAGTTCTTCAAAAAAGTGACAGAGATTGAGCCTGACAATCCCGAAGCATACAATAACCTGGGCTATGTTTATGAAAAACTGGAACGTTTTAGCAGTGCCAAGCAGATGTATGAACAAGCCTTGGAATTGAATCCTCAAGACGTTGAAGCCATTATTGATCTTGGTCACATCGCAGATTTACAGGCCGACTATAAAGGTGCTGAAAAACAATACATGAAAGCAATTGATATAGACCCCGAATCAATACCCGCTCATTTTTGTCTGGCCGTCTTATATGATAGATATGACATGTTTGATGAGGCAATGAAATACTATCAGATGGTACTGGAGATAAATCCCAATCACATAAAAGCACGTTTTAATATTGGAAATCTCTACATCCAACAGGGGGATTATAAAAATGCAAAGGAATCCTTTGTGAGAGTACTGGGGTTGGACCCATACAATGCTGAGGTGTGGAATAACCTGGGTGCAGTATATGAAGAGATGGGAAAGTATCAAGAAGCTTCTTCTGCTTATGAAAAGTCACTTTCACTCGATTCCTATCAGGAAGAAGCCCATTTCAATGTTGCACGGCTCGACTATCTCCGTAACAAGTCAGACCTGAATCAGTCAAAAAAGAAGGAGATAACTCGGAGACTCCACTTTGTCTTGTCTGTCAACCCTGGACATACTCGTGCAAATCAGCTTTTGAAAAAGTTGAGCAACTGAGGGCAGGGCAAAAATAAATTCGCATTTAAGAAGACGAACTTGAAGCTTCTATTGTAGCGATTTCCTCTTCAATCCTACTGTAGATGAGATTTCTCGCTTCATTCCATACGGTAATCGGATCAGCCGAAGGTGAGGATTCTAATAACTGAGGATATTTCTTGAGTGTCTGAGCAGCTAAAACTCCTGCAAGCTTCAGACGGTGTTCCTTTGTGGTGGATTTTGCCTCATGGATAATATAGGAAGGTATCCCTATCTTGCCTATCTTAAATCTCCCAATCCTTGATTGTTCCTCATCACTTTTTTCTGGAACAGACTTCTGTCCCTCTTCATCAGCTGGCCTTTTTCTCAGTCTCTTTCTTTGGATGCGGGATGCAACCTCTCTTTTCTCTCTGAGTTCTGCTAGAATTGGTTTTTGCTTATCTTCTTGTATTCCGGTTTGTTCAGAAACAACATTCTCAATTGTTCTTTTTCGAGGTCTCCTCTTTTGAATTGCCGGGCCGACCAACCTCTCAAACCGTTCACCAACCTGTTTTACAACGTCTCCTGTTATCTCATGAAGGCCTTTTGTCTCTCCAGCCTTTAAACTTAATTTGCAGATTTTATTGACAAGACAGGGAATTCCATGATCCGAATATTCCCATAGATATGTGTAGACATCATCTGAAAAGACTTTCTTTGTTCCACCAGCCAGTTTGAGCCGAGTTCCCACATACTCCTTTATGAGATCTTCCGACTGTATTTTATCGATCCTGTTGTAGCTACCAATCCTCTGAAGAAGGTTCACTCGCTTTGGATGTTCTAATCGTTCAGCCAATTCCATCTGCCCGGAGAGAACTATGCTAAAAAGATTTCTGCTTTCATCCTGCATATTGGTAAGTAACCTGAGACTTTCCAGGTTCGCCGGAGAAATAGCATTTGCCTCATCGATGAAGATAAGAACCTTCTTGCCTTCATCGATCGTCTCAAATAAAAGTTTTTTGAAATGATCCAGAAGCTCGATCTTTCTCTTTGCCTCGCATTCTTCCTCTGTTAACTGGCCAATTATTTCTCGTAAAAGCTGGACAAATGACATGTCGGGATTGGTTATGAAGGCGATTTTATATTTTTCTTGCTCGAGACTATCCATGATCATTCTCAATGTCATGGTCTTACCCGTGCCTGCATCGCCAACAATTACTGAGATGCATTCGTTTCCTGCCTCTATGGCGAATAGGGTCTCTGATATGGCTGTCTCTACTGATCCATGAGACTCCACATACATGGATGGGTCCGGAACATTGTCAAAAGGCGGTTTTTTGAGATCCCAATACTCGTAATACATATGGTCACCCTTCATATCTCTATATCACACATTCAGTACTCAATCGGACATAGATTCAGAAAAAGAAACTGACAAGAAGTATCGGCCATTAAAGATAATATTCATCTGTATTTCAACAACGTATATTTCAAGTGGTAGCAATAATTCCAAACAAGGTGGAGTTGAAACTGAGTATGAAAAAAATTTTCTCCTTTTCATGATATCTTGACAGTCCAAAGTTCTTTCGTCATACTGGATTTGATCCGGCATCCAGAACAAAGAACATTATGAAGCGACACTGGATTCCGGTCTTCGCCGGAATGACGTGGTCAATTTTTCATTTCCTATTATTTCACACTATAAAAAAACTTTAGAATGTCTTGATGATATGTAATCGCCAATATATTGGAGAAGCAATTTATATGCCAAAAAAACTCAAATATTGCGCCATCACGATACCATACTATGTGTCTTTTGGAATCTATCAGTAAATGGCTCTTTTCTGCAATCTCTGAGTCAGACTCACTCAACCTGATAGTAATCTTCTAAATTGATTTCGGTAAAATGTCAAGAATATTATGAGGTTCCCCATATCTGTATGCACACTTTCTTTTTCAATGTTGCGAAGCTATAGAATGAATCTCCATAGGATTCATCCTGAAAGTCTCCTATCCGGCAATAGTCTGGTTCTATGAAATAAAAAAAGAGATCAGTAAGTTTCAATGACGATTAAGTTTTAATGTGTATAACTGTTTGAGTACCTGAGTGAGTGTAAAGAAAGAACACGGGATTCCCCCACATTAATGTGCCTGAAAGAGGCCGGAATTGAGAGGGTTAATTCAATGGTGATATGCTGTTCTTTTTTACGACTACTCAAATGTGAGCTTGATACGGATTGTAATTTGATATTTCCTTAGCGACTTTTTTAAAGAAGCTTATTGAAACACAAATTGTTCAATTACTCCAAAGTACTTATTCAGTCCCATAATCATTATGTTATTGTGATCTGCATTCGGTACGACCAACATTCTCTTTCGGTCCGTAGGAACATTTTCGAAAATCGTCATCCCTTCCGTAAGGGGAATGATGTTGTCATACTGAGCGTGAATGATGAGAACAGGGATATTGATTGAACGAATCTTTGAAAGAGTAGAGTTTTTAATCTCATCTGATAGGTTAAGGGAGTCTACAGGAAACCCGATATTTCTCAGCAGATCGAAAAGATTTGCAAAACCGCTTTCAATAATAACGCCGCTTATCTGCTCCTGATAATTGCAGGCCAGTTCCAAAGCAGAGGCACTTCCGAGAGATCTCCCCATAACAAAAAGCTTGCCCGTATAACCTTCTTCTCTTAGAATGTTAACGAAAAAATGAAATATATTATGGGCATCCTCAATCATACTACTCAGAGTCGGCGTCCCGCTGCTGAATCCATACCCTCTGTAGTCAGCCACAAGAAGATTCGCGCCGATCCCTTTAAACAGAGGGGCAACATCATCGTAATCACTTACGATCTCTCCGTTGCCATGAAAGTATAGTATATTTGGGAAATCTTTTCCGCAAATATGGGAACGGCACCCTATGAATACCTCATCTTCCACTGGGATTCGGTAATCAGTTACTCCCTCCATGGAGGGTTTTCCCCCAAAATCTTTCCTGGGAAAGAAGACGAACTGGAGTATCTCCGGAAGATCCAGAACGGACAGATCATCTCCTGATTTGACCATCTTGTTGCTCCTGGGATTTAGCGTTTTTTATAGACCATCAGTTTCGGACGGACAATATTGAAAGAGTCAAGCACAGATACGATCTTCAATCATCTTTTTTAACCTTACCAGTTTCTAACAGACAAACTCTGGATATGAGGGAAGATAAATCCTCAAAGAGTTTTTTTTGTTGAGCACATATGTGTTATTCATTATAACACATGCAATGACGACAAGTATGCAAAAAATTCATAAGTCACCGAAAATATGTTTTTACTCCAGGTCAGAGCGATTTTGCAATATCATAGGAAAAGACAAATAAGACCCAAAAGCATCAAACAACAAAAGCCACACCAAAATGATGTGGCTTTTGTTGAATTTTCATCTGCAACTGAAATATTCTGTACAGTCAAGAAAAAGGAAGATATTAACCGCAGAATTAGCCTCTGATAAAATTCCGCTCCAGGCTTTACTCTGGGCTTCTCCATCCAGTCTTGGGTATAAATTTCTCTGTGGATGGATCGGCCTTAAATATCTTCCATGCATTTCCTCCTTTGTGGCTTGTTGAGCTGTAACTTATTGGTACTGTGAGCCCTCCCGTGTCAAAGTTCTTTATCCCCTCCAAACTCTTTACCAGAGTCTCTCCATTAAGATTCCTTCCTGCCCTCTTCATCCCCTCGAACATAACAGTTACCATAACCCAACCGAGTGTATAGTTCTTTCCACGTTGGTATTCCTCCGTGTTTGGTTCATATTTGAGAGTAATTTCCCTCATCTTAGCCACCCCAGGTCCCTCATCATACCATGAGGCTGCGGCATGGACTACATAAAGCAATGCAGATGCATCACCTGTTATCCGTATTACCTCTTCGCTCCCACTCGCCCAACTACAAAACAAGGGAATCTTCACACCAAACTTTCTCATCTCTCTCAAGAGAACGATCGTTGGTTGAGGTTGTGAACCGCATGATATAATATAATCAGGCTGAGCCCTCCTCAGGTTCATTACTTGGGAAGTAGCATCAAGGGAACCATAATTGAGAATCTCCTTTTTTACAGGCTCCAGATTGTATTGTTTCAGTCTCTCCATTGCGGGTTTTAAATCTGCCTTTCCTGTTTCATTATCCGGTAAGACTAATGCAATCCGTGGGTTTTTTGCCTTCAAATCTTTCATAATATAATCAACAATTACCTTCATCTGACCAGGGTAGGTATCCTGAATGGTAAAGATATACCGTTGGAAGGGATTGACCATCCTTTCCATTGCCGATATTGGGATGGTAGGGACCTTTTCTTTATTAATACTCCTCAATAAGGCAATGACACCACCTGAGCTTGTGGGTCCGAGTAAAGAAATAATTTTATCCCGGAAGACTAATTTTTTAAAGGAAGACACGGCCATAGGAATGGCACAACGGTCATCTTCAACAAATATCTTCAGCTTTCTTCCAAGTATTCCCCCCTGTTTGTTAATGAATCGAGAGAGGTTCCTCACTGCTTTTGTCGGAAGAAGGCAGGGCTCTGCAGCCGGTCCTGTTTGATCGAATATGACACCCATCGTTATGGTATCATCAGTCACTCCCTTTGCACAATAACCGGGTTTTCCCCATACAAGAACGAGGATTGTAGAAACAAGAACCATGAATAATACACGACAATCAATGACGAATACGCCTTTTTTCATGAGTTACACCTCCTTGCTTTCAAGTTTCAATAATAAGAACATTTCCAGTCGGAAACTCCTATTCTGCTTTCCTCCATCCGGTCATGGGAATGAACCCCCCTGTGCTGGGATCCACCTTGAAGACCTTCCAGGTATCCTCGTGTCCTTTGTGGTTCCTGCGGATATATTTCATGAATATCAAGTGATCATGAAAACCGAAAATCAAGGCAGTCCGTGACCTCTGTATCATGTGACACAACCGTACCGTTACACTCAACTTCTCTCTCATTCTCTTGCGTTGGGGAAAACATGGCACACTCTTTACAACAGACGGGTTGATTCCATCTCTCCCTCCTGATCCTCTGGGCAATATGGCCGACTATGAGGTCCAAGGGAGTGCCGGGCCCATACAGCCCGGAAATCCCCATTTCCTGTAATACCTCTTTATCGGAATCCCTGATGATCCCACCGGCAATAAGACAGATATCCTCAGCCTCCTTTTCTTTGACCAATTTCACGATCTCTCTGGACAAAGGTACGTGGGACCCGCCCATAAAACTCATGGCAATGACATCCACATCTTCTTCTATGGCCATATTCAATACCATCTCAGGACTTTTATACGTTCCTGTGTAAATCACCTCCATCCCGGCATCCCTGAGCGCCTGAGCAATAACAAAAGCACCCCTCCAATGGGTGTCGATTCCGGGTTTTGCCATTAATACCCTCATCTTTCTCTTTTCGTCTGACGTTTTGTATTCCATTTTCAACCTTCACCTCCATGGAATGAGACCTTGCGATTTCTTATTATCACTGGTTTAAGAATTCCGGTCTTTCTATGGCATTGAATGGATCGTAACTGTATCCCATGCCTTCTCTGATCATACCCATTACCTCCCCGGTAGTAGCATCGGCTTTATATGCCTCTATCATGGGACGAATCAAGTTCTCTCCATTTCCCGAGGCTTCACGGAGTCGTAACATACCTTCTCTTGTCCTGGCTGAATCTCTCCCCTCCTTGAACTCCTTTATCTCCTTCAGGATCTTCAACTGATACTCCTCCAGGCTTTCAAACTTTTCACCACCGGGACACTTTTCCAGATCCTCAAGCTCAATCTCAGGTATGGGTACTTCTATATCCTTGGGTATTTGAAACGCATTCACCCCCACCTGAATCCTTCGCCCCTCCTCCAATTCTCTTTGGAGATCAAGGGCCTTTTTCTCGGCTTCCCCCTGTATCCAACCGCTCCTGATACATTCCAGTATTCCACCCCTGTCTTCTATCTCCTTCATCAATTTGCTCGCTTCCTCTTCGATCTTATTGGTCAGCCACTCAACATAATAGGAACCACCCAATGGATCTGCAACCAGGGGAACTCCTGTCTCATGAGCGATAATATACTGGGTGGCAATGCTTGGATACATGGTCCCGGGCAACCACGGTACGGGCAGAGGCTCCAGGAAATTTTTGGGCTGTATGGAACGAACCCCTGCTAAGGCACACGCAAGGCTGATAATTGCTATTCTGGAGATATTGTTTACGGGCTGCTGTGCGGTCATGGCGCTGCCTGCCATGTTTATCCCGGTGGGCGGTCTCATATATTTAGGATCGGTACATCCATATCTTTCCTTGGCTATTCTGGCCCACATCCTCCGGGCCGCTCTGATTTTACAAATTGTCTCGAAGAAATCGATCTCTCCTGTAAAGGATATGTCAATCCTATGGGTGAGTTGTTCAAATTTGATCCCCCGTTTCATGGCTTCATCGATGAAGGCAATTCGCTCGCTCAGATTGAAAGCCACTTCCTGGATCACATCTATGCCTGTCTCTCTCATATCATACATGTTCGGACAGATGGGATAATATCGGGGCGTGTTCCTGGCGCTGAATTCCATGGAATCAACACTCAACCTGAAACTGAGATCAAGGGGGTTACTGTCGCACCACCTGATGATATGGATGTGTATACCGTCATTTACCTGAAAACCCCTCATCTCCTCCAGGGGTATACCTCGTTTTTCAAACAGGGCAATATGCTGCGCATATCTCGGTGTGTCTCCATGTGAGGGAGCATCCAAAGAACAGAGATAAAGTGTTTTCAATTTTTCGTTCGGGACCGTTTCAAGGTCGTCTTCCAAATTACGGAGGCAATAGTGAACATTACCGGCGCAACCGATTTCCAATCGGGCCATGGGATGATCCGGGTCCACTCCTGCTTCCCGGGCCGCATCGCATGGATTATAAAAAAAGTTTCCATCGTATCCCGGAGGATTGGGATTTGACAGCCCCACTCGATGGATCCAAGTTTCCTTAAACCGCTCACTGCCTGTCATGTATAGGTTCTCATGCAACCACAGCATGTTTCGATAGAGTCCATCATGGGTGGCCCTGGTAAACGGCCACTGACCCGGATCGCCCAGGTCTTTTTCATAATCAAGCCCTTCTATGTCATCAGGGCCGTATGATGGTTTTACCTTGATCCCGGATTGAGTCTCCGTCTTTACCAACCGGTATTGTCCTTTTGCAGTAAGATCTTCACCTTTTCCCATTCGAACCTTTTCCTCCTTTAACAATTCAATTTTGAGTTTCCTCCAAAAACAGAGGGGTTTTCTCACCCTCAGCCTTATCCATTACGATAATTTTTGTTCAGTCCTGGCAATAATATCGTCCTGCAGGCCTTTGCTCATGTCCACGAAATATGCTGCATACCCACATACCCTCACCATCAGGTCATTGTGATCATCAGGGTGCTCTTGGGCATCTAAAAGTACATCCCTGTCAACCACATTGAACTGGATATGATAAATCCCCAGTTCAGACCAGGTCTTCAGATATGCTGTAAACGCATCTCTGAAATCCCCTTCGAGAAATTGAGGCATGAATTTTTGATTGAGAAGATGATTATAGGTGACAACAGGATCCACCTTGGAGGCAGACTTGAGAACAGCGGTGGGACCGTTTGTATCTCTCCCCTGAACCGGTGAGATGGTCCCATCGTGAAACGGTTCACCATCCTTTCTTCCGTCCGGGGTGGCTCCTGTGAAGATGGCCATCGCGTACGGTGCTGCAGCAACACTGCCCTCAGGGGAAAGAGAGACTCCATAGTAACCTGGATGTCTTTCCATTTCCTCCGTCACCCTCACCTGGACTTCCCTTGCCATTAAATCCACATAATCGTCATCATTCCCGAACTTCGGCGCACTCAGCATGAGTCTGCGGAGGTCCTCTTTCCCGTCCCAGTTATGCTTGAGTGCATCCAAGAGTTCGTCCAGGGATATCCTTTTCTCTTCAAAGACGACCTTCTTCATGGCTGCAAGTGAATCCGCCACATTGTTGGCTCCGACCGTACATGGAGCCCTCTTGCCGTGGTAACTCCATCTCCGGCAATCCTTCCCCTTTTCAATACAGTCGTCTATGAGTGCCGACATAAAAGGACGGGGCAGATATTCTTCATAGAGGGCGTCGCCTATATCACTCATCCTGGCTGCTCTTCCTGAGAAAAAGCGTACCTGTTTCAAAAAGGCCTCCATTACATCGTCAATGGATTGAAATGAGGTGGGATCAGGGGTGGGATAGCCTATCTGTCTCCCGCTGAACTTGTCTACACCCATATTCAATGCCAATTCCAAACACTTTGGGAGTAAAATCAACCCTGCGGAAGTGCGCGTGAGAATATTCTTGCCAGGGATATTCCACTCCATGCAACTGTTTATACCATAGTCTAAAGCATCTTCCAGGGGGATCCCCTTCTTTGTCGTAAGCCAGGGGATCATGGCTTTGTCGTTGAAGAAGGCCGGATGAGCATGGGATACCTTTATGAGATCAATGGCGCTCATGATAAGATCATTGGGTATTTTGTCATGGTATCGAATAGCCACGGGGGGCTGCAAAGTTCTCATTGATTTTGCCGTATCAAGAACCAGATAGGAAACCTCGTTGGTGGCATCCTCGTCCTCAGGAGTAGTTCCACCGATAATTATGGTCTGCCACATGTTGGCCCCTGCACCGGCCTCTGCCATCATTGGAGGATGAAGATGCCCCACCTCTTCGAACTTGACCCATAAGAATTCTAAAAGCTCTTGAGCCTCTTGCTTTGTAATTCTTCCTTCGTCTCTGTCCTTTTTGTAAAAAGGATAGAAAATTCGGTCGAATCGCACGCCACACCCGACCATGGGTATCTCAATGATATGTGTGATCATATGTATCAGCCAAAAGGACTGGAGTGCTTCATGGAATGTTGTCGGTGGGTTCGCAGGGATCCAATCACAGATCGCAGCGATTTCCAGAAGTTCCCTACTTCGTTTTTCGTCCCCCTCGTCTCGGGCAAGTTCCTTTGCCTTGCCTGCATATCGCTTCGAGAAATTGATGACCGCCCTGAGAGATATGATCAGTGCTTCCAGGGTGTCCTTCTGCTCAATGAAATCCTTTGCATGGATTGCAGCATCGTTCTCGAGCTCAGTCAGTCTCCTTTCTACCTCTTCCATAATCCCGTTGAGCCCAATCTGAAATATCTTTTCATAATTCGGTATTCCCCCTTCGAACAGATAAAACCATACAAACGCGCCTCCCGTGTCCCTCCAGTAGTCCCGGGACACGTACTTTGAATCGAGGCTGTGCACGGACTTGTTTCCCCAGTATTCATTGATCTCCCTCAGTTCATTTATCCCCCGTTCGTCCAGGAGATCTCTATACCCGTCATTCACCGCCTTCTCGACCCATCTACAATACAACTCAGGATAGAATGTGAGTGAATGGGGATCACTTGCGAAATTACCAACAATTCGCTCGCCGTCTTGTATATACACCGTCATATTCTCAAGTATTCTGCTCAGGGCTTTTGCCCTTCTTAAGACCATGGGCTCACCCTCTGTTTCTTTATATGACTGGGTCAACAGTCGAGGACGTTCGAGGCAGAGTCTTACCCCGGGCCTGAGAGGTACTTTCAGGGTCTTGAAACAGATATTTTCCTTCAATGTCTGTGGTGATACAGCACTGACAGTCATTGGAATTCCTCCTTTCAAACAAGAAAAAGCCCCTTATTGCATCCCCTGATGTTAAGTTCAAGGGGACTCTGCGCCGACCAATAACCTCCCATCCCTAACAAAAAGCCTGCTCTGTTCTCTCTATGATATTGTCTTGAAATGCTTTTGGCAGATCTACAAAATACGCACTGTACCCTGCAACCCGTACAATCAAATCACCGTGTTCTTCAGGATGCTCTTGGGCCTTCACCAATGTATTTCCGTCCACGACATTGAATTGGATATGTTGAATGCCCAAATCAGCCCAAGTTTTTAAATAACCTGCGAACAACTGTACATTGTCTCCTTCCAGGAATTGAGGAAGGAATTTCTGGTTGAACAGATGATTGTATGTTGTGATGGGATCTACCTTTGAAGCGGACTTCAGGGTCGCTGTCGGCCCTTTCTTGTCCTTGCCGGCAGATGGCGAGAGAATGGCATCGGCAAAGGGCTCTCCGTCCCGTCTTCCGTCCGGTGTTGCCCCTGTGAGATGGGCAAAAGTGATATTTGTCGAGGTGCCGCCGCCGTCCAGATGAACAGGTGCACCGAAATAGTCAGGGTATTTCTCAACCACCCTGTTGGTCTCATAATGAACCCATTTTGCTATGGAATCCACATAGTCATTATCATTTCCGAATTTTGGAGCTTCATTGATGAGTATCCGACGAATTTCCTCTTGACCTTCAAAGTTATTCTTCAAGGCTTTCAACAGCTCTTTCATGGTGATTCTCTTTTCTTCAAATACCAGTTTCTTCATGGCTGCCAAAGAATCCGCCACAGTGGTTGGTCCAAGGGCCACCAGGTATGCGAGAACGGAAAAATGGGGAGAAGGTTTGTTGCCGTTTCCCAGCTCAATCCTGTCAAAATCCCTTCTCAGAGCAGCGGAAAATGGCTTTGGATAGTGTTCTTCGAAGATCGCCTGCCGGATATTCTCTATTTTAATCATCTTTCCTGCAAAAAAGCTCACCTGTTTCAGGTATGCTTCCATAACATCCGTTATTGATGTAAAGGTCGTTGGATCAGATGTGGGATAACCGATCTCTTCACCGGTGAGCTTGTCCACACCTTGGTTGAGTGCCAGCTCGAGACACTTGGGAAGCACGATATGCCCGATATTTGCCTGACGTGCAGCAATGGAAGGCTCATGAATGCCTTCATACACGCCGAAATTGACGCACCCGGGGCATGACCAGTCTCTGGCGGACCCTATGGGGATGCCTTTACTGAGAAGATGTTGAATGATGGTATTATCATTGAAGAACGAGGGATATCCGATACCCGTCTTTAAAAGGTCAATGGCACTGTATATAAAGTCCTTTGGCAAATGGTTGGTGTATTTGACTGCCAATGTGGGTTGCAATGTTCGTATGGTCTTTGATGCCTCGAGGGCCAGATAACTCAAATCATTGATCACGGCCGTACCGTTTTCATCTATCCCTCCAAGGTTTACAGTCTGGAACATGGTACCGCCCGTCTGGACCGCAGCCGCCTGAGGAGTGAGAATTCGTCCCAATTCTTCAAATTTGATCCATAAAAGCTCGATCAATTCTTTTGCATCTTCTTTGGAGTGTAACCTGCCTTCTTCCATGTCCTTCTTATAATAAGGATACATCACCTTATCGAACCGAAGACCGCATCCTCCATTGGGGGCCTCTATCATGCAATTGATCATATGAATAAACCAGAAAGACTGTAATGCTTCCTGAAGTGTCCGTGGGGGATTTCCAGGAACCCATTTGCATGTCTCTGCTATCTCCTTCAATTCCTGGATTCTTTGAGGATCATCCACTGTGCTTGCCAGATCCAAGGCCTCTTCAGAGTATCTTGCTGCAAATCTTTTTGCCGCTTCAAGGCAAATTATTACGGCTTCCATGAAATTTTTCTGCTGAACATAAACGATAGGGGCAATGTGAGGATCATTTTCAAGGGATCGTATCTTTTCTTTTGCCCTCCTGATGTGACCATTGAGTCCCTCTTGAAATATTTCTTGATAGTCGACCTTTACCTGTCCACTGATGAATCCATAGTGACTCCACAGACTGGCCCCGGTGAATCCTCGATATCTCTTCAAATGGACGGGCATAACAGCCCTTTCCCTGTCTTCAACCGTCTTGCCCTCCCAGTAAGCATGAATTCCTTTTAATTCAACCTTTTGCCGCTCGTCCAATATGTCTCTGTAACCGTCTTCAAGGGCTTTATCAAGCCATTTGTACTGGATCTCCGGATACCATGATACGGACTGTGGGTCTCCGGCAAAATTACCCACAATCCTCTCTCCGTTCTGAATATATATGGTCATCTTGTCCAATATTCTTGCCAGTGCTTTTGCCCTTCGTATCACCATAGACTCGCCTTCCGTCTCTTTGAATGACTCCGTTATCAAACGAGCCCGCTCAATACACAGCTTCACCCCCTTCCTTGTCTTTCCTTTTGCCTGGGCCCCATCGGTGAATGTTTTGAGGCATACTCTCTCTTTCAAGTCCAATGTTCGAGTGTTTACTGTTGATTCCATAGCTCTTCCTCCCATGACACGATGGATTGAGAATTATTAATACACAAGAGCGATAATCCTTCTATTCCTGAACGGTCAGAATTCCATTCAGAATAAATCGCCTTTGATATTCAATGTACTGATCCAGTGTGTAATGTTTCCTCAAAAACCAGCGTCTGAACGCCCACATATGGCCCATCACAATAATATCGTGGGCTGCAAGCTGAACATCAACCTCCCTGAACTCTCCCTGTTTCACCCCTTTGGATATGATCTCTTCGAATATGGCTGCGGAACGTTTGTCAATATCCAAAAGACCTGCCATAACATCCGGCTTAAGATTTCTCAACTCTTGATAGGCAAAGACCGTAATATCCTGAGCATCATCCACTGCACGAATGAATCTTTCTATTGCGTCATCCAAGGCTTCCTTTGGGCTTTCGATCTTTGAAGCTGATTCAATGGCATCATGTACCTTATTCAAAGCATCCTCAATCCCCATGAAGAGAATGTCCACCTTTGAGCCTATGTAATGATATAGAGTACCGACACTCATATTTGCGGCCTGCGCAATCTGACGAATAGAGGTCTGATGATACCCCTGCTTCACAAATAACTGTAATGCTCCTTCTGCGATTTGATATCGTCGTTCCCTTACGAGATTCTCATCATTACTGAAAGTGCGAATGGCATTTGCTTCCATAAATCATAACCCCTTTCTCACCGATCGAACGCTCGTTCGATAGCTTAATATATATCTTCTTTGAAATATTTGTCAAGACTTTTTTAGGGAAATTGAAAGCCATAGGTTTCCGGATGGTACATTTACAAGAACAAAGGGAAGAGTACATGTAAGTCGCAGGTTACCCGTCCCTTATTATCATTCTTCTCTCTGCCCTGTGTCTCTGTGCTTTTACATGACCCGCATAAACTCACTGCACAACTCGAAAAAAGCAGAAAGTATTTTCATTTGTCAGACAATTACCATATGAGTTATGAAGAAGTGATTGTTGCTACTATGAAAGCTGCAAGAAGAAATGGTCTTTTGTAAGGGTACTTATGCGTGGGTGTTGAGTGTGAGTATAATTTGTCTGTTCCAATGTTTCTGTTTGAGTTCTCATCCGGTTGATGCGACCAGAATTGAGTTTCTAACACTATTCACTCTTTCAGTCGTCAGATTGAGGGCCACATTGTCCCCCAAACTTCACACATTGCCGTTACCAGCAATACATATTGGGGGAATAAACTGCCGGCTATATTGAAGGTTGATTCTGATGTCAGCGACAAAAAGCGACTTTATGTTGCAACACACGCCGGGTGGTGTTGGGAGGGGAGGGGATAATGCTGTTGAATTAGGAAAATAGATCGAAGGAGGAAGAAAACCTCCCTCCCCTGGTGGGAGGGATTGAGGGAGTGAAAAACAGACTTTATGATAAAAAAACAGAAATAACTTTACTGGTCAGTTTTTTCACCCTCACATCACCTCCCTCATAAAGGGAGAGAAATCTTTGAAGATTGGAGTTTTAAATAAGTAAGAGCTTTAAAATTATCCCTTAATTCAAAAGCATTGAGGAGAGGGGAGGGCAAAAGAAGAACTCCCCTTATCCGAGTATCCGTTTCCTATCGACTATATATTAGATCATATTTTAGTTTCACCTAAACTGAGCGATTCTTTCCTACTGCGAGGCCGTATCTCACTGAATCTGAGGTAAAAAACACTTCGAACCGAACTCACTGAAGGGTTGGCTTCACTTTCGTCCGCTTCGAATCGTTTTTTTTCTCCATATTCAGCAAGCTACGTCCTCTCGCTACGGAAAGAATCGCTCAATTTAGGTTTCATTTTTTAATGAAAACAATGCAATTCATCGATTCTTTACATTAGGAATTCTGCGAAGATATTTGCATATCTGTGCTTGAAACCTCATTCGTTACAATGGGAAGTACCCTTTCCAGGTATCTCTCATTGCTGATAAAAAACAGAAGCCTTTTCTGTGATACTCCGTGGTGACCTACTCTACGAAAGGCTTGTATCTCAATTTTTTCTCTCTTTCTGCAACCACGTAGACCATAATGGATGAGATTCTTTCAGAGCGCCATTATAATCAAAAACCCCCATTGACCCCCACATTATCCATGCAGGGAGCAACCCGTCTTCAGTGACGGCATCATAAAGCAAACACCAGAGTCCGGGTGCCTGACAGGGACAATTTGTAAGGATTTCCTCGAAGAGAAAGTCACGTAAAGACCACCACACGACCAAATCACTCTTGTGTCGATCTGCCTCTTCGAAGACAAATTGCATGTACTCCATTTGAGCTTCGTCACTCGAATGCAAAACAGTAAAACAGGGATCTGTGGGCTCTGGCCATGGAATGGTCACATTATAGGATCCTTGCCCAGTTTCACTAAAAACAATTGTTTCTTCTGTCAACTCAGCAAAAGCGGAAAAATAATCGTTCGGTATATGGTCCCATTCCCACTCCAGTAAAAAAGGATACGCACTGATGCCGAATCGATCGCGTTTGATGTCTCTCTGGTTTTCCAGATTGGCAGTAAGGCAGGATCGATCCCCGACAGGACAGTTACCATCTTCACCATAATCCCACATATCACTTGCGGTAAAAGTGGGAAAAATGATTAGATCAGTATTTCTTGCTTTCTCCTGATCATAGACATCATTCAAAAGACGAATGAGTGATTCATAAGAGTCAGGACATGCATCCATATACATATTTATTTCGATACCATGGGTAAGAAAAACAGGGCCGAAAAAATCGACCATCCAATGAACATAATTGAGATATGCGGTTCTGATTTCGACAGCACTAGGGCCAGTGTCAAAATTGTAACACCCCGTTAACCACTCATCATCAATATATAATTCATCGTCAACTTCGCGAGCCTGCACGGCTATGGTGGTGCGAAAACCATTCAACGGTGTCACGCTCAAATAAATGCCTGCCTGAAGAGGTTCAACTTCAGCTTTTATTCCTTCTATTACATCGTGCCATGCATTCACGCGTTCACCACCAGGTTTGAACTCATCCCACGGCAGGCCGAAAAAATTATCTGTATGCAGAGAGATAAGGTCTACATTTCCTTGAAAACCATGAAACCGGAAAGTCGATCTGGCGGTTGTGCTGGTGACCTCAATCTGGAAAGGAGCAGCAGCCATATAAAAAAGAGCGATACTCGGTAACACTGTCATGATCATCGTCCGATCCACTGTTCTTATCACAGGAATTCATGAACAGAGAAACAAAGCATGCACTGATGATCACAAACGCTATTTTCATTTTCAACATGATTTTTTTTCTTTGCCAACGCCAAGAAAAGCAGTGGGTGTATACTACGCTAAAAAAACTCGGATAAAATGTAAAAAATGATGAGAACAGAAACCTCTCAACAAATCCTAGCGATAAGCCCGTCTGACATCATTTTGTTCTTCGGTCCATTTATTTTTTTTACTTGAATACGAATACCATTCCGTTTCGCCATCCCACAGGCCATATTTCTTAACAGCTTATTCTGTTGAAACGGGTTTTGAATTACAGGCCAAATGGCGTTTGCCATCTGGTAGCCACTCATATTCTTGAGTTTTATCGTTCCAAGCAATACTACGATTCGGCCCGGAGTCAGGAGACCAACCTTTCTTCAAGGCCCATGTTATTGCGGCCACAACCGATGCTGGACGCAATTCAAATCCCCAAGGATTTGGATCTATAAACAATACAAATTTTTTGCCAGGACGACCAATTGTAAAAACATCGGAGCTACAGAGAGGGCAGTGTGCATCGTAATGCCATAAATAATCCTTATTATCTATGACAAGCTTTCGTGTCCCTTTTTTTGGCCAAGTCATTTTGATATCCTTTATTTTAGAGCTCCAACATCGTTCGGTTTAAGCGGCTGCGGACTTAAAAATACAAGCTTGCTCATTAGCAAGTTTGCGGACAAAGCTCTCAAAATTCAAATCCCCAATACTTTTCCACGGTCCAACTTGAAACCGTTGTGTACACCCGGCATGGGCATGAGCTTATGAGGTGAAAGTCCCCTATAGCTGAACTGCTGTTGAGTTATGAACATAACTTAACATAGACTCTTAGACTGAACCACTTTTAAGTTAGCCTATCAATATCAATGGGTATTGTAAATACTTTTTGTGATCAAAAGTTGGATTAAGCATCCAAAGATATTCGCGAGGTAAGTAAAAGAAAAAGCAATTATATTTGTCTTGTGGATTCCCCATAGATCACAACTTCTCAGAAAGACGTTTCATGGGATAAACACCGTCCAACCCCTTGATTCCTTTTGGGACTTTTTCATTCTTCGAAGAGAAATGGTGCTTGAATTGTTCATATAGATTTTCAGATATTATATTTCACAAGGCCGGAGGGAGGAGTCCGAGTAAGTCGTACGTTGCAGTATGTCGTCGAGGATTCCGACCGATAACGCAGTGAAATTTAATATATGGGAATCTATGGTATCTCTGTACAAAGACCTTGATCCCTATTACCCCACTGTCTGTAAAATACCTGGTCCTGTATCTGAACCTGTCAATAGGACTAATCTCGAAACCTTTTGATCTCTCTCTTTCAATACCGAAGAGAGATCCCTTCTCGTATAAATATTCACGGTAATAGTTTAGCTCTATGAAATAAAGATATCAGAGAGCTTCAACGGTGATCAAATTTTTATGCGTGTGATGTCTGAGTATCTGAAAAAAAAGAGTATTACCAATGATTTAAACATCCTCCTTTATCACCGATTTAACTTTCCCTCCTTGAGTATTCTGTTTTCGTGACTTT
>JAXHSZ010000067.1:0-16109 GCA_034190725.1 Thermodesulfobacteriota bacterium | reverse complement strand
TCGCTCCGCCTAAAAGCTTTGCGTGCTTATTAGCAACCTTTGCGTTCACCGCTCCACCGAGAATCATCTTAATAACCCCCGATTTTAAAGAAGCGTTACCTATGGGGGTCCTTGCTAGTGTGTTTTCATATTCTTTTAAGGCAGCTTTTGCCAAGATATCTCCTATGGTTACTATCCCCCAGCCTCCCACACCGGCTATGAGTAATTCTCCTTTGCCGTTATGTTTGTGCTCCATATCTCCTCCTCTTGCATCTGTATTCAATGATTAATCCAGAGAATCAACATTCTTGAACTCTCCCACAGGATACTCAGTCAGGACGTCTTCCTTTATCCACTCCATGGCTTTCAAAGGCGTCATATGCCAATTCACAGGACAGGCAGTGATTATTTCCACAAAACTGAGCCCTATTCCGTCCATCTGTTTTAGCAGGGCAGCCTTCACATATTTTTTCGTTTGTTGGTAGTGCTTGAAGTTGTGAACGGATCCCCGAGCGCTATACGCTACCCCTTTCATTGTAGCCAACAGTTCAGGAACATGAATAGGGTATCCATGGACGGGACCGCCTCTGCCTTCTGGTGTAGTGGTCGTCTTTTGATTAATCAGGGTCGTGGGGGCCATTTGCCCGCCTGTGGTTCCGTAGTTTGTGTTATTGAACATAAATATGGTTATTTTGTCTCCTCTGGATGCAGAATTGATGAGATAACCTGCGCCGATCGCCGCACAATCTCCGTCACCCTGAACAGTAAAGACGATCACATCATCATAATTGGCTTGCTTGATACCTTCCGCAACCGAAGGAGACGGCCCATGAGCGCACATGGCCATATCTATATTTGCTCCGAAAAAACCCATACCTGCACATCCAACTCCGATAACCACCACAGAGTCTTCTATAATCTCCAGTTCTTCAAGGACTTCCATTATGGCCTTGCATGCAAGCGGACTTCCGCAGCCAGGGCAAGAGGGTAATGGAAACCGTAGTTTATATTGAGATGGACCATATATCTGTTCCTTTTTTTGAGAATCTGCTGTAGTATTCATACCAGTTTTTTCACCTCCTCAAAAATAGTCTCCGGGAAGATCATGCCTAATTCTCCGGGCACATGCCTCGAAGGCATTCCTAAAAATGAAACGCGGCTCTTGTCCTGTACACCCAACCATACATCCTCGATGAGTTGGCCCATACTGTCCTCAACCACGAGAAATTTGCAGCCTTGGGCAGTTTTTTCTTCCAGAATCTGATATGGGAAGGGCCAGAGAGTAACGGGCTGAATGAGGCCAACTTTCAAGCCTTCACTACGGGCCATATTAACCGCTTCCTCCGAGCAACGCGACACATAGCCGTATGATATCAAGATCAATTCGGCATCATCCGTCTGGTATGTTCTGTATCGTACCTCAGTTTCAGCTATTTTCTTATACTTTTCATGTATTTCTTCCACTATTGTCTTGTAAATGGGAGGCATGAGACCCCTGGTCGAATGGATATAATCGCATTTCCCCCCTTTTTTGCTGATCCCCTTCAATGCCCAGTCCTTTGGAGGGACCGGCCCAAAGTCGATGGGCTTCACATCGATATATTCGGCGATCTGGATGAGAATTCCGTCCGCCAGCACTATAGTCAAAATTCGATGTTTATCAGCCAGATGAAAAGCGAGCTGCATCAGATCATGACATTCCTGAACAGAAGAAGGCGCAAGAACGATGCTCTTGTATCCTCCCTGACCGCCTCCGCGTGTGGCGGAAAGATAATCGGTTTGAGCATGTCGAGTGGTGCCCTGACCAGGCCCCCCCCGCTGAACATTCACCACAACACATGGCAGTTCACAGAAGCTGATGTGAGAAAGTATCTCTTGCATCAATCCCCAACCCGGGCTTGCCGTAGATGTCATAACCCTCACACCCGCCGCAGCGGCCCCGAAAACAAAAGAAGCGGAAGAAGTCTCACTCTCCGCTTGTACAAAACGCCCTCCTCTTTTTGGTAACTCACTGGCGAAGAATTCAGTAATCTCATTCTGTGGTGTAATAGGATAACCGAAAAAATGAAGACAACCTGCATTCAAGGCCCCGCGGCCCACAGCCTCATATCCATGGATAAACAACTTTTCACCCATATTCTCCCTCCTTCAATAAGATAAACGAACCGGAGCAACACTCTCAATCCTTTTTAGCCTGTGTACATTTCTATTATCGAATGGATAGCAACATGAATCATCCGACGAGTGAGTGTCCATCAATAAACAGTCATTCACTGCAATCTTTACGTCAGACTCAAATCGAATCGCCACAATACCGAATGTATTCTTGGGGTTAAATTCTTCATCTCCTTGACTGTGCAAAAAATTTCTCATTTCTTGATAGACACAAGTCAGCTATCCATATTTAATTACCAGCAAGTATCGAGTAAGTCAAGATATTTATCAGAGTAGGACAGCGTTTGTTTTAATG
This sequence comes from Thermodesulfobacteriota bacterium, assembly GCA_034190725.1. Classification (GTDB taxonomy): domain Bacteria; phylum Desulfobacterota; class UBA8473; order UBA8473; family UBA8473; genus JAXHSZ01. Next base: position 13,660 of record JAXHSZ010000067.1, on the reverse strand, counting down.
AACGGTTGTTTGTGAACTGCTCACAGTCAACAGATACATGATACATTTTTTGTTTTCTGTCAGATTCTCATTTCTTGTCCCTTGACATGAGTTCCAATATTCTACAATGTGATGAGGATCGTGGATAAAACACTCTGAACAATAGACATGTGCCATATGTGGGAGTCCTGTGCTATTTTTGAAAAACCTGTTGCACTTATATATCCCCCCAAGTATAATAAACTCCTCATTTTTTAGAAATGCTATGCTTCTTGGTAACAATAGGGTATTTCAACATTCTTGAGTTATCAATTTCCATATGTCAAATTTTCACTGCATTATCAGTCATAATTCTCGACAACGTAACAAAATGTGCGACTTACTCGGATTCCTCCCTCTGGCCTGTGATATTTAACACCGGGAAACCTTCAGGAGGAAATTTATCGTGAGGGAAGAAAGTTCAGAAGCCAGTTTCTTTGATTTCTCTGAGGAAAAGAACCGGACAAGGATACACCTCATTCCTCATATATTTACACTTCTCTTCTTGACCTTTAAAGAACTCTGGACAGAGAGAAGATTTGGTCTAAAGATCATACTCTACGACACCTTAAAACAGATCTATTTTTCGGGTGTTGAAGCATTAAAGGTCATTACATTGATCTCCCTTGCCTTAGGTGCTGTAGTGATCATCGAATCAGGATCCCAGTTGACCAGATTCGGTGGTGGAGGCCTTGTGGCACCGATCCTTATAATGGTTATCGTGAGAGAACTGGGCCCTTTAATCACTGCTTTCGTGGTTATAGGACGGTCAGGAACTGCCATTACAACTGAACTGGGGAATATGGTGGTTGCCCATGAGATTGAAGCCATAGATGTAATGGGGATACACCCTATTCACTTTATTGTTGCACCCAGGATAATTGGAGTCACGATCTCTGTTATCGCCCTATCTGTGTACTTCAACCTTGTGGCCGTAGTTGGAGGACTTGTCATATCTACCTTGATAACCACAACCAAATTCTCTGTTTTCTTGCATAATCTTGCAAGTTCCCTTACTCTTATGGATATGTCCATCTCTTTCCTGAAGAGTCTTATTTTTGGGCTGGTCATCTCTCTTCTGTGCTCTTACAACGGATTATCAGTAAGACTTTCTTCCACTGAGGTACCCCAAGCTGCAACCAGGGGAGTTGTGAACTCTATACTCTCATGCTTTATCATAAACTGCATGGTCACCCTTTTCTTTTTTCTGTAGGTTCTGATTCATGAGTTCCGAGACACTGGTGAGGATCGATAATCTCTCCTTTGGAAACAACGGAGAGGAAATTCTCAGTGGGATTCATGTGGAAATATCTCCTGGCGAGATATTCGTTTTCATTGGATCCAGCGGGAGCGGTAAGAGCACCCTTCTGAAATTGACAGCCGGTCTCTTTTACCCAAAACAGGGTCATGTGGAAATAGACGGCATCAATGTCCACAAGGCACCAATGGACCATATTCGGAAACTGAGGAAGAAAATGGGCTTTGTGTTCCAGGATGGAGCTCTGATCAGCAATATTTGCATCTTCGACAACATTGCACTTCCGCTCCGTTACCATACGAACCTGAATGAGGCTGAAATAATGAAGAGAGTATCAGGAAAGATGGACCTTTTGGAAATAGAAAGAACATGCAATTATCTGATGCCGGCACAGCTCAGTCTGGGATTGAGGAGAAAAGTGGGATTTGCCAGGGCTTTGATCATGGATCCGGAAATGATATTCTTTGATGAACCTACAGCCAGCTTTGACTGGCATGCCATTGAAATGATTTCATCAATTTTAAAGGATCTGCAAAATGATTTGAATGTTACTTCTGTGATTGTGAGCGGGGACATTTCTATAGCGTATGCCATAGCAGATAGAATAGCCATTCTGAAAAGCGGCAAGATCATCCAGACAGGCACATCAGACGAGATAAGAAACAGCAAAGACCCTGATGTCATCTTCATGACATCTTGAAAACAAACTGCTTCTTGATGAATCGGGATGCCCGTCGTGTAACAAATTTTCCGATTCATTTATCCGCACAAACGCCATAAGGGAAGGCAGGTCATGTATTTCAGGATTAAACATTTCGATAAATATGCAGGTGTGTTCCTCTTGATCTCCGTTATTGTGATTGTGGCTGCTTTGGTCTTTGTGGGACGAGGTCAAAGGTGGTTTGAAGAAAGGCATGAGTTCATTACTGTCTTTGAGGATGCAGGCGGTATTGAAACGGGAGCTACGGTAGTTCTTGCAGGGATTGAAATAGGCACGGTAAAAGAAATGCGCCTGAACAATAGCAATAAGGTGGAGATCCTTCTGAGCATATTAGACCCATATAGAGACAGGATTCGGGTTGATTCCATGGCCAGGATTTCAGGTCCCATTATAGGGAGCAAGGTGATAGAAGTCTCAGTCGGTTCCATGTCCAAACCGTCCTTGGATGCTGGAGGAGTGATACAATCAAAAGAGACCAAGGAGTTGACCGATGTTATTACAGAGATAGATCTTAAATCTCCCATTGAAAAGATAACAGAGACACTGGATAATATAAAATCCATCACGGACAAATTCAACAGGGAATCCGATGCAATGGCAATCAATCTCAGAGAAGCCACTGAGAAGTTAAATGACTCATTAAGCGTCATAACGGGAGATGTGGGAGGCATAACACACCAGTTGAAAGGTTCTTTTAAAAAGATTACTCGTAATATTGAAGAAACAACTGAGGAGATCGTCAAAGCATCCAAGAGTCTGGGGCGGACATTCGATAATATGGAATCCATGACAAATAAAATTGAGGCAGGGGAAGGGAATCTTGGTGCTATTATTAAGGAAAGAAAGTTATACGATAACCTTTTGGAAACAACTGGATTGATAAATAAAACATTGACAAACCTGGAACGGGCCAGCTCCGATATCTCTGGAATGATGGAGAAGATCTCTGAAGCAATAGATGACCTGAAGCGTTCAACCAGCAGTATCCCCCATATTATAAACACCGGACAGGAAACTGTAGAGGATGCTCAGGAAGTTCTCCAATCCCTGAAGCAAGTATGGCCCATAAGCAGGAATATTAGAGAGCCTCAACCCGTGGACACGCTCCATGGTGAGAGCAGGGAAGGGCCTTATACACCATGAAGTTGAAAAGGATATGCTTTTTAATAATACTCGTTGTTTTTGTTGGTTGTGGTGGTGGAACGGTTTTGCCGGAGCGACAGACCAAAGCTCTGGAGTTGAGTCACAAGGGATCAGAGTATTATATGAAAGCCGATTTTAAAAAGGCCCTTTATTCTTTCCAGAGAGCACAGATGGTGAATGAGAGTATTGACAACAGAGAAGGGATTGCTAGGAACCTCAACAATATCGGAACTGTATACTATTCCATGAACGACTTTGAAAAGTCTATGAAATATCTGGTCGAGGCGCTCAAGATTTGTGAAGGAATCAATGATTCGGCTGGAAAGGCCGCAAGTCTTAATAACATGGGCAATATTTCTCTTGCCAGGGGTGATGTGGAAGGGGCCAAAGATAAATTCCAAAAGGCACTGAGCATTGATGAGAACTCTGGAGACAGGAAAGGGTCCGCTATCAGACTGAACAACCTCGGCCGTGTATACAGCTCTTTACAGGAGTGGAATAAAGCAATGGAGTTTTATCAAAAGGCCTTTCAGATAAATAGTGAGGAAAGAAACCTGCCGGAGATGGCCGTTAACCTCAGTAATATAGGCAAGGTTTACGAAAGCAAAGGAGAGTTTCAAGAAGCCATCAGGTATTACAAAGAGGCTTTAAGAGTCGATAAAGAAATAGAGTATTCACCGGGGATCGGTTCAGACCTTCACAATATAGGCCGTGCCCATGAGAGTCTTGGAGAACTTGAAGAGGCAATGCATTACTACAGAAGGGCATTCAAGGTCAATGAGAAGATGGGAATTATAAAGAGGACGGATCAGGATATGCAAAGCATAGAAAGGGTGCGGGGAGCCATGGAAAGGGGTGAAGATTATGATGACCCAAAAGCAGGCAATGCGGATACCGGGAGGTAAGGGGAATATTGCGATATGGCTTCCTGACAGGAATTATGATGGTCACAGTCTGTTTTCATCCCAGGTATTTTTCCCAATAGCTGACGCAGGAGACGGCTGGAGTAAACTGGCAAGGAAGCATAAAAGAGAGGTGCATTGTGTTCAAACTCACGGATTATATTTCCAAAACGGAGCTGGAAAAATTCTGCCGAAGAAACCATATAATCAAGATGTCTTTTTTTGGTTCCGCTCTGCATGATGAATTAGGGCCAGGCAGCGATATTGATATTCTTGTGGAATTTGACAATGACCATATGCCCGGTTTACTGGACCTTGCGGGAATGGAAATCGAGCTGACGGAAGTGTTCGGCAGAAAAGTCGATCTGCGTACGCCAGCTGAACTCAGTCGGTATTTCAGAGATGATGTATTAGAAAAAGCGAAGGTGGAATATGCAGCCTGAAGATAGAATCCGTGTGCAGCATATTCTCGATGAAGCAGGAGAGGCCTGTCATTATATACAAGGCATTACTTTTGATGAGTTTGTCAAAGAGGGTAAGACCGTTCGGGCTGTTATTCGATGTATAGAGGTTATCGGCGAAGCAACGTCTAAAATATCAACGGAATTCCGCAGAGACCACCCGGAGATCCCTTGGCAAAAAATAATCGGAATGCGCAATCGATTAATACACGTATATTTCGACATTGACTATCATATTGTTTGGCAGACAGTTAAGGAAAATCTACCGCTGTTAATTGAGCAATTTCAGTTAATTTTAGATAGTGCCCATCCATAAATGGTCTTTTTGCCCAATATCTGCGTTATGCTCGAAAAATAATCCTCGAAATATCAAACATATGCCTGCGGTTATTTTTCTCGCATGCCTTGATCTTGAACAACAATCCTCATTTCTGGATGGACACAAGATGACAAATGAAACAGATAAAATCTATGGAAATGGAAAAACCGCCCAAAGAACCCACGGTATTCACCATCGGACACTCCAATCATGAATTAGGAAAGTTCACTGATTTGTTGAAAGGCCATAGAATCGAGTTGGTGACAGACATACGGTCCATCCCCTTTTCACGGTTTGCACGCCAGTTCAATAAACAGGAAATTGAAAGAACAATCAGGGCAAACGGAATCAAGTACGTGTTTCTCGGAAAGGAACTCGGTGGGCGCCCTAAGGCAACGGAGTTCTATGATGCAAATGGCGTCGTTCTGTATGATCGGCTAGGCCGATCCCCGTTGTTTCTTCAAGGGATCGAGAGTCTTCTACGTGGAATTAATATGTACAATGTGGCACTCATGTGCAGCGAGGAAAACCCGTCAAAATGCCACCGCCATTTTCTGGTCGCCCGGGTGCTGGCAGATCAGGGGATAAACGTTCTGCACATCCGCGGGGATGGGACTATTCAGACTGAAGAAGAGCTTGCGGGCAAGAAAAGCCAGAACAGCAAAGACCATTTTCAACTGAGCTTTTTCGAGTTTGATGGGGATGTGTCGGGGAGTTTGGTGTCATCCCGTTCTAATGGTCCCTTTGAACATTCTGAAAAACCGGTTGACAAGCAGGTGAATTTTCTTATAATTTAAGCCAGTTCATTCTGATCTGTCTGGATGAATACACATCAAACGCATTCGGTATGAGCGGATCTTCCAATAGATAGCGCAACAGGTTTCAAGATTGGGACGGGAACCGAGGCGATTTGAGTCAATGATGAAAGATCGATGGCTCTCCATAGATGAGATCGCTGCCTATCTCGGCATGAAGCGGTATATGGTCTAAAAGTGGATTGCTGACAATCAGATGCCTGTCCACCGGATGGGTCGCCTGTGGAAATTCCGTAAGGAAGAAGTGGACAGATGGATCACGTGAGGCAGTGCGACTGTACCTGATTCTTGAGATTCAGCAGCAGGGTAGAATTGATGGACGTTCTTCTGGCGTTCACAGTATTTCATGACCCTTATTTCAAGGGACTGGTTGACGAAGAGGAGCAGCCCGGCCCCATTCTTTCTTTGCTGAGCACACGCTCGTTCGATCACATTTTTTTATTCGATACGCCCACCACCCGAAAGGTAACCGAGGAAGCAGGGGTTGCCATTTCGAAATTCTACTCTCGAAGCAATGTTCCTATCCTCGATATGACCCTTTCAGATCCGACCAATTACCACGAGATATTCGGAGGACTTAGAGGCCATTTGCAAAAAATCATTGAGAAATTCGCTTCTGCCCGCTTTTTTATTGCCGTTGCTTCCGGTACTCCTCATATGCATGCATGCTGGGTTCTCCTTGCAGCATCCGGTGAGATTCCTGCCCGCATCGTGCATGTCCGACCTCCACATTTTGTTACGAAGGAACGCCCTCTGGTAAGCGAGGTTGATTTGTCCTCTCGCGATTTTCCAGTGGTTAGATTCCAGGATCAACCAATAGAAATAGAGGAAAACGACATTGATGTCGACGTCGTCAAAGCGCAACTCGGCATTGTAGGGGATCGCTCGGAAATACAGCGTTCGCTTGGATGCTGGCGTTTTCGCAAGCATCGATTCTCATACTGGGTGAGACAGGCACAGGCAAATGACTATTCACCAGGTACATCCACATATTGCTTGACTCTTTCCAAAGAGCACTGATGGTGAATGAGAGTATTGACAACAGGGAGGGGATCGCCAGAGACCTCAACAATATCGGCGCTGTATACTATTCCATGAACAACTTTGAAAAGGCCATGGAATTTCTGGTTGAAGCGCTCAGGATCAGTGAAGAAATCGACGATCCGGCTGGAAAGGCCGCAAGTCTCAATAACATGGGCAATACCTCTCTTTACAGGAGTGGAATAAGGCAATGGCGTTGTACGAAAAGGCCCTTCAGATTAATAGTGATCAAAGAAACCTACCGGAAAAGGCAGTCAACCTCAGTAATATTGGCAAGGTTCACGAAAGCAAAGGAGAGTTTCAAACAGCCATCGGGTATTACAGAAAGGCTTTGAGAATCGATAAAGAAATAGAGTATTCACTTGGAATCGGTTCGGATCTCCATAACATAGGACGTGCCCATGAGGGTCTTGGAGAACTTGAAGAGGCAATGCATTACTACAAAAGGGCATTCAAGTTCAATGAGAAGATGGGAATCAAAAAGAGGACGGATCAGGATATGCAAAGCATGGAAAGAGTGCGGAGAGCCATGGAAAGGCGGAGAGATTAGTTGCAGCAGCAGTTGAAAATTTCTGGAATATCCGTTTACTGTGAGCAGTTCACTTATAATCTTTCATTGTAAGCATTTCTTAGCAGCCCTGAATACGATCTCGGCCTTGTCTCTGACGTCTCTGGATAGGTTTATATGGGGCTCATCAAAAAACCACTTTACAATGCTGCTGCCGTCAAAATATGCAATCATCTGCGATCCTCTACTACCAGATCAGAAACGGGCATGTCCGGTCTGAGGTTCTTAACTGACTTTACAGGGCACATCTTTCCGGCACCACCTCGTGAAATATCTTTATCTTTCAACCGATTGAGAAAATCCTGCTTTATATTCTTCTCTATGGGCCGTAATTCAACAATGTCTTTCCCGTGGCGTATCACTCGTATCACTTCTCCTTGCTCCACCCTCTTGAGAATACGGCTGAGATTATCCCTGAGTTCCTTGACACCTATATTTTCCATGATATTCTTCATTAATAACCACAAATTATATTATATTGTAGCCACATCCCTTTCACTCTGTCAATGGAATACATCAACAGATGGCCGGCCAAGGCCGGAGGGGGCAATCCGAGTAAGTCGATTTTGTTGCTGGCTCATAGTTGTTCCCCCTATTGCCTCCCCTTTTCGATATTCGCTGGAAAATAACAAGAAAATAAGTTGACAGGTAAACATTTTAGGTTTAATCTGTTTACCAAGGTAAACAATATGAAAAGAGATGCACTGCTCACCATCATCGCTGAATGGCTGGAAGAATGGAAGATGCCTCCGCTGATTTCACGGGATCAGCCTGTTGTAGAACCCGAGGACATCAGACGGATATTGGCCATAGTAGGTCCGAGACGGGCTGGGAAAACATACTTTATGTACCAGCTCATTCAGTCTTTTTTACAGAATGACCGATATTCGAAAAAGCACATCCTTTTTCTGGATTTCGAAGATTATCGGCTGGGTGAATTGACAGGGGATGCCATGGATGAAATTTTCACAGCCTTTCATCAGGTTGCCGGATGTTATCCCCTTTTTCTTTTTTTTGATGAAATTCAGAATCTTCCAAACTGGAACCGTGTGCTTCGTACTCTTCACAATCGTGGGCAATTCAAGATTATCATTTCAGGCAGCAATTCGGAGCTTATGAGTAGTGAAATAGCAACAGAGCTCCGGGGACGTTACGAAGATATCCTTATGCTTCCCTTTTCCTTTCAAGAATATCTTCGCTTCCGGGATATTTCTTATACCCCTGCTTCACTTCGTACTGCTGCCCGCGGCAGCATACTGGCCGCCTTTGATGATTATGTAAAACACGGAGGGTTTCCCGAAGTTGCCATGGCCCTCAGCGAAATTGAGCAACGGAAGCTCCTTCAGAGTTATTTTAAAACGATCTTTTACAAAGATATCCTGGAACGATATAATGTAAAGGCACGGTATGTTCTTGATGCTCTGATGAACGAAATGCTGGAGAACTATGCGAGCATATTTTCCATCACCCGATTCGAAAGGCAACTGAAAAGCAATGATCTGCCCGGAAGCAAACGCACGATTGCAAATTATTTCCACTACCTCACTGAAGCGTTTTTCGTCATTGCCAATGAAAAGTTTTCCTTTTCACCCCGCCGAAGGATCATGAACCCGAAAAAGGCATATCTGACCGACACCGGTTTTGCCGCCCTGGGGCGTCCTTTCTCGGAAAATCGTGGGAGAATCATTGAAAATATTGTTGCCATTGAATTGTTCCGGCGCGGAATGGAAACTTACTATTTCAAGAACAAAAACGAATGCGACTTTATTATCAAACAAGGACACAAGCCCAAGCAGGCGATACAGGTCTGCTGGGAACTCACCAGCCGGAATGAGAAACGAGAGATTGCGGGCCTTGTGGACGCATGTGGCTCTTTTGGGTTGACCTCGGGAACCATACTGACTTACGCGCAAGAAGAAGAGCTTAACAAGGACGGATTGAAGATATCCATCCAACCGGTATGGAGATGGCTTCTGGAAGCAGAATGACTGGAATCAGATAATCCGCAATTCGCAAAAAAGGATAGAAAAGACGTGAACTCCTTTGAAAAGCTAAAAACAAAACTCTCTGAGCTGTTTCAACTGGATCAGGCCGATCTGGACTTCGGCATTTACCGGATCATGAACGCACGGCGAGAAGAGATCAACCGATTTCTGGAAAGGGACCTTCTGCCACAGGTCCGAGAGGCGTTTGGTGAATACAAATCAAGTGACAAGGCTGAGATTCAAAAGGAATTGGATAGGGTCGTTGAGGGCGTCAAGGCCGCCGGCATGGACCCGGATCAATCTCCAAAGGTCAAGGAGCTTCGGAGGAGGCTGGCCGCTGAAGCGGTGGATGTCAGGGCACTGGAGAATGATGTCTACGACCACCTGTACAGCTTCTTCAGCCGCTACTATCATGAAGGCGATTTTATTACACTTCGCCGTTACAAGGAAGGGGTCTACGCCATTCCCTACGAAGGAGAAGAGGTCAAGCTCCACTGGGCCAATCACGACCAGTACTATATCAAGACGGCTGAATACTTTCGAGATTACACCTTTAAAACCCCGAGCGGGCATCGCGTGCATTTTAAGATCGTTGAAGCCGATACGGAGAAGGACAATATCAAGGCAGCCAATGGTAATGACCGGCGCTTTCTGTTGAATGGCGACAATCCTGTGACAGAGGAAAACGAAGAACTGGTCATCCGCTTCCAGTACCGCCCGGATGGTGAAAAGAGCAAGCAGGACGTCATCAACGTGGATACGGCCAATTGCGTCATTGCTGACCTGAGCACTAAGAAAATGTTCATTTGGCAGAAGCGCCTCTCTTCCATCTGGAAACGAGCCGACGGCAAACAAACCGACAAAACTATTCTTGACAAACACTTGTTCGACTATACTCGGCGAAACACTTTCGATTATTTCATCCACAAAGACCTGGACGGTTTTCTCCGGCGCGAGCTTGACTTTTACATCAAGAACGAGGTCATGCGGTTGGATGATGTGGAGGAGGAATCCGCGCCGCGCGTGGAGCAGTATCTTTCCAAGATAAAAGTCATCCGCCGGATTGCCCACAAGATCATCGACTTTCTGGCACAGATCGAGAATTTTCAGAAAAAGCTCTGGCTTAAGAAGAAATTCGTGATAGAAACAAACTACTGCATAACACTTGACCGGGTGCCGGAGGAACTTTACCCCGAGATTGCGGTTAACGATGATCAGCGGGAGGAATGGGTGCGGCTTTTCGCCATTAATGAGATCAAAAAGGAGAGACGACAGCTAAGGCTTGGAGAGGATACGCCAGTTGCGTATTCGGAACCGTTGACGGTGGAGTTTCTGAAGGCGAATCAGTTTTTAGTGCTAGACACGAAATTTTTCGGCCAGGAGTTTAAGGACAAGTTGTTGGCTAGTTTTGATGAATTTGATAAAAAGGTTAATGGCATACTAATACACACCGAGAATTTTCAAGCGCTAAGTTTAATGCAAAGCATATATTCAGGTCAACTTCAGTGTATTCACATTGATCCACCATATAATACCCAAACAAGCGGATTTCTTTATAAAAATGAATATGAACATTCCAGTTGGCTCGCAATGATGACAGATAGGATTAAGTCGAGTTCGTCTTTGATGTCAGGTGAAGGCACTTACCTATGCCATATTGACGAAAACGAATACGAACGTTTACAATTATTGTTCGATGACCTTTTGATTCCCAATGCAGGGACTATTGCTTGGGATAAAAGGAACCCAATGAATGCTGGCAGAGGGGTAGCCACACAACACGAATACATTGTCTGCAGATCATTAAAAAATACACCAATCTATCTTCGAAATAAAACTATTCTCTCGATGCTTAGAGCAGCAGAGGAAATTTTAGCTAAACATGGAGGTGTGATACGCGATGCCCGAACAGAGTATGCAGCTTGGATCAATGCAAACTCAGAACTCAGCGGTGGCGAAAAAGCCTATCGCTATTTGGACGACCATGGTCGCCCTTATCAAAGTGTCAGTTTGAGAGCTCCAGAGCCCCGAACAGATCCTAAATTTTTTAAGCCGTTAATGCATCCTATTACTGGTAAGCCTTGCGCTATTCCACCCAACGGCTTCTCTCGCACACCTGAGACGTTAGATAATATGGTTCAAAATGGTGAGATCATATTTGGAAAAGATGAGAAGATCCAGCCTCGTCAAAAAGTTCTTTTGACAAATAAGACGAGGCGGCAATTGTCATCATTAATACAAAATGCCGAAAAGGGTAAGGCTGATTTATCACCCTTAGATTTGGATTTTCCATATTGTCATCCCGTCTCTCTTTATAAAGAATTAGTTGGAAGTATTGTACAAACACAAGGAGATAAGGTCCTCGACTTCTTTGCCGGCTCTGGAACTACTGGTCACGCTGTAATTGATCTTAATCGTGAGGACTCTCTCGATCGACGATATATATTAGTTGAAATGGGTGAACACTTCAATACCACTCTCAAGCCACGCATCCAGAAGGTCGTCTACTCAAAAGACTGGAAAGACGGCAAGCCCCTGTCACGCGAGGGCATCAGCCACATGTTCAAGTATATCCGGTTGGAATCCTATGAGGATGCATTGGCGAATATCGAGCTTCAACGCAGCGGTCCCCAACAACTGGTGCTCGATAAAGCCAGGGACTTCCGCGAGTCCTACATGCTGAAATACATGCTCGATGTGGAATCCCGGGGCAGTCAAACTTTGCTCAACATCGACAATTTAGACGACCCGTGGAACTATAAGCTTCTCGTTGGTGCTGGGTCAGTCGGTGAAACAAAGCCCGTGAACGTAGACCTGGTCGAGACATTCAACTGGCTGCTGGGCTTGAAAGTAAAGCGCATCAACAGGATCAGTGGCTTCCAAGTGATCGAGGGAGAGAATCCAAAGGCTGAAAAGGTGCTTATCATCTGGCGAAAAATTCGAGATTTGACAACAAAGAGCGCAGAGCAAATTATGAGGCAAAGACAAAAATCCAACGAGGCCCTTGATGAATTTTTCAAAAAGCAGCAATACAACACGCTCGATTCCGATTTCGACTTGATCTACGTCAATGGTGATAATAACCTGATGAATGTGCCTTTGTATCCGGAAAAGGAAGGCGTAGCGCCGCGATACAAGGTGCGGCTGATCGAAGAGGCGTTCAAACAGCTCATGTTCGATGTGAAGGATGTTTAATGGATTTGTGGAGGCAATTATATGAACATGGCCGGTAAGACCAAAGAAATGGTGAAGAGAGAAATCATTGCCGGATTATCCGGTTTTCCAGAAGTGCGGCGGGTGGTGATTTTCGGGTCCTTCGTAACTTCAGATGCCCCCCATGATTTGGACGCCGCCGTGTTTCAGGATTCGGAAGAGGGTTACTATGCCCTGGCCAGAAAGTATCGTCGTACGCTTCGCAATATCGCTCGAATGATCCCCCTGGATGTTATTCCAGTTCATCCGAATCCGAAACAGGGACCTTTTCTGAATGAAATTGAAAAGGGCGAGGTGGTTTATGAAGGATGAGATGGATCTCATGGATACCATATATATACCTTCAAAGTATCCGGTTTACTCCGCTTTACCCCATGCCGCACCGGATGAGGCGATTTGTCATGAGGCACTGAATATTGCCCGCAATACGCGAGATTTCGTCTATGATATCATGAAAGCGGGGAGTGTTTAATGATGGCTCCCAGACAAAGGATTCACAGTCGCCCTGCCTCCCGGCCTCCACGTATCAAGTTCGAACACCGGCTGGTTCTGGCCAACTGGATGCTTGAGCTGTTTGGTGCAGCCACCTTCGAGGACCTGGGGAAGCACATGCGCGATCCTGCATTAGAAGGCTTCAATGAGGACGGCATTTCCCGTTTTCACCAATGCCTGAAACTCATTTTCGGCCGGCCCGAATTGCCGCATGATATCCTTTTAGCCTATGACGAAAACATTGTACGGCACTGGAAGAAAGTCACGGAGAAAAGAAACTCTGATGGCCAGAATCTCCATCCCAAGTATTTCCAGTATTTGTGTTTGCTTTTTACTGAAATTTACCTGGACCGCTACTTTCGTGCACAGGAGAAGCTTCTTGCTGATCTCAATGCTTATGCAGAGCTTTTCAATGCGGGCGAAACACGCCAGCAAAGGGCCTTGGGCCCACAGTTTGCCCCCGGCCTGCCGAAGAGCGTTCAAATAGGGATTATACATCACAAGACTTGCGGAAGTTGGCGTTTTGGAGTGCAACAGGTTCAGGCAAGACACTTCTCATGCACGTTAATATCCTGCAGTACCTGCATTACCAAAAGCTGAACGGCCGGCAGAGCGATATTAACCGGACTATCTTGCTTACGCCGAATGAGGGCTTAAGCCTTCAGCACCGTGACGAGTTCCGGTTATCCGGTATGTCTGCTGATCTTTTTGATAAGGATGCCGG